>NZ_DATEMB010000008.1:0-154484 GCF_035276005.1 Rhizorhapis sp. | reverse complement strand
ACCCGTACCGCCCGGACGCATTGGAACAGTAGCGCTACCCTCCGCGGTTTTATGAGGTTCCGTGAACCGGTGATCACCCGGAGGGTGACATGCGATCTCAGGAAAGGACATGACATGGCAGAGAGATGGAGAGATGAGGGACGCTATCGCCAGGGTTCCCGCGGCGACTATCGCGGCGGCGAATATGGCGGGGATTACGGCCGCTATGGTGGCAGCTATGGCGGGTCCCGTGGCGATTATGGCGGCGGCCGCGAGGCCGGAAGTTATGGCCGTAGCAATTATGGCGGCGGCAGTGACGAGGACTATCGCCAAGGCAGCTCCTATGGCTATGGCCGCGAAGGCGCCTATGGGGGCGAATATGGCCAGCGCGGCGGCCGCTACAGTTCCGGCCGCGAGAATGAGGAATGGGGCGGTGGCGGCTGGGAAGGCAGCCGCGGCTACACAGGCTCCGGGACCTATGGCGGTTCGGGCAGCTATGGCAGCGACTGGTCGCGCAGGGGCGGTAGTTCCTATGGCGGTTATCGCGAGCCGATGCGCGGCGAGGAAGATCGCGGCTGGTGGGAACGGACTGGAGACGAAGTCCGCTCCTGGTTCGGCGATGAGGATGCGGAACGCCGCCGCCGGATGGACGAATATCGCGGGCGCGGGCCAAAAGGCTATACTCGCTCCGATGATCGCATCCGCGAGGACGTTTGCGATCGCCTGTGCGACGACCCGCGCGTCGATGCTTCGAACATCGAGGTCAGCGTCGCCAACGGCGAAGTCACCTTGAGCGGAACCGTCGATGCTCGCGACGTCAAGCACCGTGCAGAGGATTGCGCAGAAGATGTGTCGGGCGTGAAGAACGTCCAGAACAATCTGCGGGTCCAAATGCAGGGCGCTGGCCTTGGCAACAGCACGACCGGCGCTTCAAGCATGGCTGCAGGTTCGACCGGAGCCAGCACCTCGACCGGCACAAGGACCAAGCAAACGGTCTGAACCGGCCGATAAGGAAGGCGGCGGGTTCTATCCCGCCGCCTTCGCCAATCCCTTCGATAATTGCAGCGCCCCATTGATCCGGGCCTTGGGATCGCCCCAGGCACGATTGATCACCAGCTTGCTGTCGGGTCGCAGCTTCGCGACGCCATTCAGCCGCTGCACATAGGCGATGAGGCCCGGTAGATTGGGGAAGCTGTCATTGTGGAAGCTGACCAGCGCGCCCTTGGGCCCCACATCGATCTTGGCGATCGCTGCCTTCATGCAGTTCATCTTGGTCTCGATGACGCGCAACAGATTTTCGGTCGGATCGGGCAGCTTGCCGAACCGGTCGATGAGTTCAGCCGCAAAGGCTTCGATCCCCCGCCGGTCTTCCAACTCGTTCATCCGGCGATAAAGACCCATGCGCAGGTCGAGATCAGGGACATAGTTCTCCGGGATCATTATCGGCGCATCTACAGTGATTTGGGGCGAGAAGCTCTCACGCGGCGCCAAGCCTGCGCCGCCCGCCTTGGCCTCCATGATCGCCTCTTCCAGCATCGACTGGTAGAGTTCGAAGCCGACCTCCTTGATGTGTCCCGACTGCTCGTCGCCGACCAGATTGCCCGCGCCGCGAATGTCAAGGTCATGGCTCGCAAGCTGGAAACCCGCGCCAAGGCTATCTAGATCCGACAGCACCTTGAGGCGTTTTTCCGCGGTCTCCGTGATCAGCCGGTCGGCTGGCGTGGTGAAATAGGCATAGGCACGAGTCTTCGACCGTCCCACACGCCCGCGAAGCTGGTAGAGCTGCGCCAGCCCGAACCGGTCGGCGCGATGGATGATGAGCGTGTTTGCACTTGGAATATCCAGCCCGCTCTCCACGATCGTGGTGGACAGCAGCACGTCATAGCGCTTGTCGTAAAAGGCGGACATCCGCTCTTCGACCTGTCCAGCCGCCATCTGGCCGTGCGCCACGACATAGCGTACCTCCGGCACGTCCTTGCGCAAAAACTCCTCGATGTCGGTCAGGTCCGACACGCGCGGCGCGACGAAGAAGCTCTGCCCGCCGCGATAATGTTCGCGCAGCAGCGCCTCCCGCACCACGACCGGGTCCCAAGGCATCACATAAGTCCGCACCGCCAGCCGGTCGACGGGCGGTGTCTGGATAACTGACAGTTCGCGCAGGCCCGACATGGCCATCTGCAAGGTGCGGGGGATCGGCGTTGCCGTGAGCGTCAGCACATGCACATCGCTCTTGAGCTGCTTCAGCCGCTCCTTGTGGACGACGCCAAAGCGTTGTTCCTCGTCCACAATAACGAGCCCCAAGCGATTGAATTCCAACCCCTTTGCAAGCAGAGCATGAGTGCCGACCACCACATCGATGGTGCCGTCCGCCAGCCCTTCCTTCACCGTCTTTGCCTCATTGGCGCTCACCAGCCGTGACAGGCGCCCGATCTTCAGCGGAAAGCCCTTGAACCGTTCCTCGAAATTCATGTGATGCTGCCGGGCGAGCAAGGTGGTGGGGCAGATGAGCACGACCTGCATGCCCGCCATCGCCGCCACAAAGGCGGCCCGCAGGGCCACTTCGGTCTTGCCAAAGCCCACATCGCCGCACACCAGCCGGTCCATGGGCCTGCCCGCAGCCAGGTCGTCCAGCACATCCCCGATCGCCCGGTCCTGATCGTCCGTCTCCTGATAGGGAAAGCGATCGACAAAGGCCGGATAGCCGCCGCTGTCGGGCTCGGCGACCTGTCCGGGGCGCAAAGCGCGCTCGGCGGCGGTTTTCAGGAGCTCGCCCGCAATCTCGCGGATGCGCTCCTTCATCTTCGCCTTGCGCCGCTGCCAGGCTTCGCCGCCCAGCCTGTCCAGCATCACCCCGTCATGGTCATTGCCATAGCGGGAAAGGACGTCGATATTCTCGACCGGCACATATAGCTTGTCGCCGCCCGCATATTCCAACGCGACGCAGTCATGCGGGCTGTTGCCGACCGGGATGGACGTCAGCCCCTCATAGCGCCCGATGCCATGATCGACATGCACGACCAGATCGCCCGGCGTCAGCGTCGCCAGTTCGGCGAGGAAAGCGTCGGCGCTTTTCTTGCGCTTCTGCCGCCGCACCAGGCGGTCGCCCAGCATGTCCTGCTCAGTCAGCACCGCCACATCGGGCGCGGTAAAGCCGTGATCGAGCGGCAGGACCGACAGCGCCGCTGCCCCGCCAGCCGCGATGCCCAGTGCCTCCTGCCAATCCTCGGCCTTGGCAAGCCGCTTCACGCCATGGTCTGCGAGCAGCCCTGAAAGCCGCTCCCGAGCACCCACGGAGTAGCTGGCGATTACCACCTTCTTGTCTGCCCGCTGAAGCGAGGCGATATGCTTGCCTACCGCTTCATAGACATTGGCGTTCTGCGCCCGTTCCGGCGCGAAATCGCGGGCATTGTCGACGCCGAAATCGACGACCTGCTCACTTTCCGGTTCGTGGAAGGGAATGGCGAGGTGGACGGCATGCTTGTCGATGCGCCCGGACCATTCCTCCGATGAGAAATAAAGCTGTTCAGGTTCCAACGGCCTGTAGCTGCCGGGGTCGGAGGACGCCGCCTGCCTGCGGTTGGCATGATAATCCTGCACCGCCTCGAATCGAGCGAGCGCCGCGCTGGATACGCCGCTGTCGCGGACATAAAGCACATCCTCGCCCAGATGCTCGAACAGCGTCGACAGCTTTTCCTCGAACAGCGGCAGCCAATGCTCCATCCCAGCCAGCCGCCGGCCGTCGCTGATCGCCTGATACAGCGGATCGCCCGTTGCGGTGGCGCCGAAGGTCTCACGATAGCGGCTGCGGAACCGCTTGATATTGTCCGCGTCCAGCAGCGCCTCGGACGCGGGAAGCAGGATGAAACCGTCAACCCGTCCGATGGTGCGCTGGTCGGCGGGATCGAACTGCCGCACGCTCTCTATCTCGTCGCCGAAGAAATCGAGCCGCAGGCCTTTCTCCTCGCCCGAGGGGAAGAGGTCGACAATGCCGCCGCGGACAGCGAATTCGCCTGCGTCTGCCACCGTTTCCACTCGCACATAGCCGTTGGATTGCAGCAGTTCCGCCAGTTTCTCGAGGGGGATGCTTTCGCCCGGAGCGAGCCGCGCCACCAATTGCCGGATGCGAAAGGGCGTCAGTGTCCGCTGAGTGATCGCATTGACCGTGGTGACCACCAATTGCGGGCTGGACATTTTCTCCTGCAGGGCGTGCAATCCCGCCAGCCGCTCCGACATGGAACGTAGAGAAGGGGAGGACCGGTCATAGGGCAGGCAGTCCCAGGCGGGGATGCGGATGATCTCCAGCTCCGGCGCAAAATAGGCAGCGGTATCCGCCACCGCCTGCATGGCGCTGTCGTCCGGCGCGATATAGACCGCACGCCCCTTCGCCCCGCGCGCCAGGTCCGCCAGCAGCCACGGCAAAAATCCCTGCGGCACGCCTGCAAGGGTCAGGGGATGAGTGGCTTTGAGGATCTTCTGAAGGTCGGTCACTATGTGATTGATCTATCGTCCGTTTGCCCTGAACTTGTCGAAGGGCTCTATTTTCTTGAAGGGAGGGCTTCGACAGGTTCAGCCCGAACGGAAAAAGGGCATGGGATGAGTGCAATTCACCCCGGAATCTCGATATAATCCAGCCGTTTCATCGCCTCCATCTGCGCCCCTGTAAATTCCTCCGGCACCGGTTGCGTCCCAATGGCCCAAGCCATGACATCCACATCGTCTTCTTCCAGAAGCCGCTCGAACCAGTCCAACTCGGCGGCGGACCATCCGGCTCCATAGCGGTTGAAAAAGCTGCCGATCATCATGTCCGCCTCGCGGGTGCCCCGGTGCCAGGCCCGGAACTGCAGGCGGCGCAGGCGAATGTCGTTTTCCATGGGCAAACTGGCCTTTCCATTCCTATCTCGCCGCTCGGGACGAACGGAAAGACAGCGGCCACCGAGAAGCGGCACAACAAAAATCGGCCGACAGGCGCTTTCAAGGCCAGCCGGCTTCGATATAAGACCTTTCCATAATCATGCGACCCGATATTCTCAATCCGCTCTTTGCCGAAATCTCGGCGCTGAAAGGCGTGGGGCCTCAGCTCAGCAAGCCGCTTGAGCGCCTTGGCCTTGGCCGGGCGGCGGACGCTGCCTTTCACTTGCCGGTGAACTGGATCGATCGCAAGCGCGTGGGCGAGCTCAATATGGCCGATGCAGGCCATACTATCTCCATCGAACTGACGCCTGTGGATTACAGGGCGAGCGGCAGCGCCCGCGCGCCTTTCCGCGTTCACGCGACCGACGCGCATGGCAATTACGTCTCGCTGGTCTACTTCGGAAAAAATTCGGCATGGGCACGTAAGCTATTGCCATTGGGTGAGAAGCGCTTTGTTTCCGGCAAGCTGGAGCAGTATGGCCAGGAACTGCAGATCATTCACCCGGACTATGTGCTTACACCTGAAGAGGCCAATGACGTACCGGAGCGCGAGCCCGTCTATGCGCTCTCCGAAGGGCTCAGCAACAACCGAATGCGCCATATCGCCGCGCAGGCGGTCGAGCGGGCGCCGGTGCTTCCCGAGTGGATCGAGTCTAGTGTGCTCGCCCGCAAGGGCTGGCCCGCCTGGCGCGAAGCCCTATGCGCCGCGCACAGCGAACCCGCCAACGCAAAGGCGCGGGAGCGTCTGGCCTATGATGAAATCTTTGCTGGCCAGCTCGCGCTGATGCTGGTTCGCGCCAGCGCCCGCAAGCGGAGGGGCATTTCGATTGAGGGTGATGGCCGCCTGCGCGCCATGGTGAAGCTGCCTTTCTCTCCCACGGGCGCGCAACGCCTGGCCAATGCGGAGATTGCGGGGGACATGGCGCAGGGCCAGCCGATGCTCCGCCTGCTGCAGGGAGACGTTGGTGCGGGGAAGACGCTGGTGGCCCTTATGGCGCTTTTGAATGCTGTCGAAGCAGGCGCACAGGGTGCGATGCTGGCACCCACCGAAATCCTTGCGCGCCAGCATTTCGCCACGCTTCAGCGCATGTTGGCGGGCGTTCCGGTCAACATCGCAATCCTTACTGGCCGGGAAAAGGGCAGGGTAAGGGAATCAACTTTGATGGGTCTTGCCGACGGCTCGATCGACATTCTGGTTGGCACGCATGCCATTTTTCAGGAGCGGGTCGGCTACCGAAATCTTGCCCTGGCCGTGATTGATGAACAGCACCGCTTCGGTGTCGCCCAGCGGATAATGCTGACGGCCAAGGCTGACCACACCCCCCACTTGCTCGCGATGACCGCGACGCCCATTCCGCGCACGCTGACCCTCACCTATTATGGGGAAATGGACGTTTCGCGTCTCGACGAGATGCCGCCTGGCCGCCAGCCGATCGAAACCCGCGTCCTTTCAGCAGAGCGCTTGCCGGAGATCGTGGATGCCCTTGGCCGCCATATGGCCGGGGGAGGGCAGGCCTATTGGGTTTGTCCCCTCGTCGAGGAAAGCGAAAAGACCGACCTGGCGGCGGCCGAACACCGCGCCGAAGCGCTGCGGCTCCGTTTCGGCGAGAGCATTGGGCTCGTCCATGGCCGCATGAAGGGGCCGGAAAAGGATGCGGTCATGGAGCGCTTCCAGCGTGGCGATATCAAGGTGCTGGTGGCGACGACGGTGATCGAGGTGGGTGTCGACGTACCCAATGCCAGCCTGATGATCATCGAGGGCGCGGACCGCTTCGGTCTCGCCCAGCTCCACCAGTTGCGCGGCAGGGTGGGGCGCGGTGACAAGAAATCCGTGTGCCTGCTCATTCGCGGCAATGGGCTCAGCGAGACGGCCCGCGCGCGCCTCGCCCTGATGCGGGAAACCAATGACGGCTTCCGCATCGCTGAAGAGGATTTGCGGTTGCGCGGCGCGGGCGAAATCCTCGGCACGCGTCAGTCTGGTGAAGCCCAGTTCCGCCTTGCAACGCCCGAACAGATTGACGCCCTGGTCTCCACCGCCCGGGATGACGCCCGCCTGCTCGTCGACCGCGACGGCGGCCTGGGCAGCGTGCGCGGAGAGGCGGCGCGCATTTGCCTCTATCTTTTCGAACGCGACGTAGCCGTGGGGTTGTTGCGGAGCGGGTGACGATTTGGTCAAGCGCGGCGGGCTGTCCCCCTACTGATGGGGCACAGCCCCTCACCAATTCCGGCAAGGCTGCACGCAGCCAAGCCTCCATATCCTCTCCCCTTGGGAGAGGGACAAAGAACGGCCGTCCCCCATATAGTTTGGCGATGATATCGCTGCCCAACGGGACTTCGGGTGGCTTTATCCCGTCCCCGCAGCGGCCGGCGAAACATCATGGGGCACTTTCGCGTTGCCTTCTCCATGACCCGAGCTGACCTGACCATCGCCACGCCTGGAACGCCGCTCGGCGCTCTGGCGCTGATTGCCGCTGCCATTGCGGCCGCGCTTTTGCTTCATGCGCTTGCCTTCTGGCTTATGAAGCGGCTGATCCGCCGCACCCGGAGGGAAGATGACGACATCGTCCTGTGCGCCCTGCAACAGCCCGTCCGATGGCTGATGGTGCTGCTTGCGCTTGGTATCGTGGTCGAACCCCTGCCGCTAGGAGATGCGCTTGAACGCTATTGGAGCGTCGGGTCGCGCATGGTGCTGGCCGCCATGGTCGGCTGGCTGGCGATCGCCTTTACCGGCGCTCTTCGCCAAATCGTCGAGCTTCGCAACGACATCAGCGTGGCGGACAATCTGCAGGCGCGCAGGCGGCGGACGAGGGTGGCTATCCTCCATCGAATCACGCAATTCCTGATCGGCTTCATCACCCTTTCGATGATATTGATCGCCATTCCTGGTGTCCGAACAATCGGCGTCACGCTAATGGCTTCGGCGGGCATAGCGGGCCTGGTCCTTGGCGCCGCGGCCCAGCCCGCGCTCAAAAATCTCATCGCCGGCATCCAGATGGCCTTTACCGAGCCGATCCGCATCGACGACGTCGTCATCGTCGAAGGGGAGTGGGGCCGGATCGAGGAAATTCGCCTGACCTATGTGGTGGTGCGGATTTGGGACGACCGGCGGCTGGTCGTGCCGGTGTCATGGTTTTTGGAAAAGCCCTTCCAGAACTGGACGCGAGAGACCAGCCATCTGCTCGGCACCGTCTTCTTCCATGTGGACCCCAGGGCGGACGTTGGCCGGATCCGGCGCAAGATAGAGGAAGCGGCTGCCGCCAATCCCCGCTGGGACAAGCGCGTCGCTATCCTGCAGGTGACCGAGCATCGGGCTGAAGCGCTGGAATTGCGCGCGCTGCTCAGTGCCCGCAACGCAGGCGATGCTTTCGACCTTCGCTGCGATGTGAGGGAGGCGGTCATGAAGTTTCTGCGCGACGAAATGCCGCAAGCGCTGCCGCGCAACCGGCATCTGGTCGGCGGCGCGGATGCCGATCGCCCGATTTTCCTTGCTCAGGAAGAAGTTATGGGAACAGCCTGATAAGGGGTATGGACCTCACCAGGCCTGTTGCCGCCCCGGCATGAGCGCCAGCATCCTGGCATAGGTCCGCTCGCAGACGGGGGTGACGAACTCAGTTCCGATCCGGCCATCTTCCACCCAGCGGACCAGCGCTTCAACCTTGCCGCACAGCGGAAGCTGCACGATCAGCCGCTCGCTCTTGCTGACCGCTGCCTTTGTCCGCGCCATAAGGCCCAGGCGGGAGATGTTGACGACATGCAGATCGCCCTCCCCCTGATACGAAGAAAAGCTCGTCTTGAAATCAACCAAGTCCCTGCCGGCGCGGCGGGCATGGGCCGGGCTGGCTGGCTCACTCAGCGAACGCAGATTCTTCATTGTCGCACCCCGTTCTTCCCCTGAGCGGAGGCTAATGTCTTTTTTGCTAACGGAATCCGACCAGCTATGGTTAACGCGACAAAAATCGGTTTGGATCAGGCGACTACAAGCCCATGTTTCTTCGTTCCGAAGCTGATCTTGTCGCCAACCTCGACCGAAATCATCGGATCGCTGACCGCCACATCATTGATGCGAATGGCCCCTTCAGCCACCTTTCGTTTCACTTCCTTGTTGGAGGCAGCAAAGCCGAGGCCGGTCACCGCCTGCATGACGGTCATGTCGGGACCGAGCTTGACCGTTGGCAGGTGCGCGTCGGCGGCCCCTTCCTCAAAGGTGCGCCGCGCGGTTTCCGCGGCCTGCGCCGCGGCTTCAGCGCCCCGGCAAAGAGCGGTGGCTTCATTGGCGAGGACCTTTTTTGCCTCATTGATCTCGCTGCCCTGCAACGCCGCTAGCCGGCCGATCTCGTCCAAGGGAAGGTCTGTGAACAGCCTTAGCCGCGCGGTAACGTCGCGGTCGTCCGTATTCCGCCAGAATTGCCAATAATCATAGCTGGAAAGCTGATCCTCATTCAGCCACACCGCGCCGCCCACGGTCTTGCCCATCTTGGTCCCGTCGGCATTGGTGAGCAGCGGCGTTGTGAGCCCAAAGACATGACTTCCGTCCATGCGGCGGGCAAGCTCCACGCCATTGACGATATTGCCCCACTGATCGGACCCGCCCATCTGCAACCGGCAGGCGGCACGCCGCGACAGTTCCAGGAAGTCATAGGCCTGGAGGATCATGTAATTGAACTCAAGGAAGCTTAGGGACTGTTCCCGGTCGAGCCGCATCTTCACTGAGTCAAAACTGAGCATCCGGTTGACGGAGAAATGCTGGCCAACCTCCCGAAGGAAGGGGATATATTTCAGCTTGTCGAGCCACTCGGCATTGTCCAGCATGATTGCGTCACTGGGTCCATCGCCAAAGGTCAGGAACTGCTCGAATACTCGCCGGATCGAAGCGACATTCTCCTGGATCGTTTCTTCGGTCAGCAGCTTTCGGGCCTCGTCCTTGAAGCTCGGATCACCTATCTTGCCTGTACCGCCGCCCATCAGCACGATCGGCTTATGCCCGGCCTTCTGCAGTTGACGCAGCATCATGATCGAGACCAGATGTCCGACATGCAGGGAAGGGGCGGTGGGGTCAAAGCCGATATACCCCGGAATGACTTGTCGCGCGGCAAGGTCATCCAGCCCTTCGCCATCCGTGATCTGGTGGATATAGCCGCGCTGGTCGAGTAAGCGGAGAAGATCGGAGTTGAAATCAGTCATAGCGCGCGGGCGCATAGCATGGGGTTGGTCGCTTGGGTAGAGTGTTGGAAGAAGTGGCACTGATCCGCCATCCGGCAAGCGCCTGTCCGCCGGTGGAGATGTGCCAGGCGATTGTGGCCCAGACGGGACCGGTTTCGCTTCGGGTGGAATATTCGCTCTCAGGCGGTGTGTCCGCGCTCGACATTCCCGCCCTCGCTCCTCCGGCCAGACAGGATAATCTCTGGCAGACGACCTGCTTCGAGCTGTTCCTGGCTCTCGAGGGAAGCGCCTATGCAGAGTTCAACTTTTCCCCTTCGACATGTTGGGCCGCCTATCTGTTCGATGCTTACCGCAGCGGCATGCGTCCGGCGCAGGGCGTTCGGCCTGTGATTGCCGTCGAGCGATCAGGCAACCGGCTAGACGTGGCTGTAGAACTGGATCTTGCCCCCCTCGTGCCCGATCTCAACCGCGCTCTCGGCCTTTCTGCGGTGATTGAAGAGCAGGATGGGGGCAAGTCCTGGTGGGCCCTGACCCATCCGTCGGAGAAGCCCGATTTTCATCTTCGGGATTGCTTTGCGCTGCAACTCCGGGCAGCGAGTGGTTCATGAAATTCGGCATAGACAGACTGATCACCGATCCAGGCCTTCGTGCGCCGCTGGCCGGCAAGCGCGTGGCGCTGCTTGCCCATCCGGCCTCGGTGACTGCCAATCTCACGCATAGCCTGGATGCTCTTGCGGCATGCGAAGACATCCGCTTGAGCGCCGCCTTTGGTCCCCAGCATGGCCTGCGCGGCGACAAGCAGGACAATATGGTGGAGTCGCCGGATTTCAGCGATCCGGTGCATGGCATCCCCGTCTTCAGCCTTTATGGAGAAGTGCGGCGTCCGACCGACGAGATGATGGACTCGTTCGATGTGATCCTCATAGACCTGCAGGATCTGGGCTGCCGCATCTATACTTTCATCACGACATTGCTCTACGTGCTGGAGGCGGCGGCGAAGCATGGGAAGCAGGTTGTCGTGCTCGACCGGCCCAATCCCGCCGGACGGCCCGTGGAGGGACTGACATTGCGTCCCGGCTGGGAGAGCTTTGTGGGTGCAGGGCCCATTCCCATGCGCCATGGGCTCACCCTTGGTGAACTCGGGCATTGGTTCATCGCCCATTACAAGATCGGCGTCGACTATTCGGTCATCACCATGGAAGGCTGGCGGCCTGACGCTGCACCCGGCTCTGGTTGGCCGGTTGAGGAACGGATCTGGATCAATCCCAGTCCCAACGCCCCCAATCTCAACATGGCGCGGGCCTATGCGGGGACGGTCATGCTGGAAGGAACCACGCTCTCGGAAGGGCGGGGCACCACACGTCCCCTGGAGCTGTTCGGCGCGCCAGACATCGATGCCCGCGCAGTCATCACCGAAATGCAGAGGTTCGCGCCGCAATGGCTGGCCGGATGCGTGCTGCGCGACTGCTGGTTCGAGCCGACGTTCCACAAACATGTTGGGCAATTGTGCAGCGGCGTCCATATTCATGCCGAGGGACCGCATTATGATCATGCGGCCTTCCGTCCTTGGCGTTTGCAGGCGCTGGCGTTCAAGGCCATTCGTTCGCTGTCGCCCGATTACGGCCTTTGGCGCGATTTTCCCTATGAATATGAACTGGGAAAGCTGCCCATCGACGTGATCAACGGAAGCCCGCTGCTGCGCCAGTGGGTGGACGATGACAATGCTGTTGCGGCGGACCTGGACGCGCTGGCGGTGCCGGAGGAGCAGGCCTGGGAAGAAGAACGACGGCCTTTTCTCCTTTATTGATATATAGTCCCGGGAAGGTTCATTGATTGCAGCGGAGATCAAGCGGATCATGACTGCCCAACGACCGCCGATACTGCCAGCCGTGATGCGCCCTCCGATTGTCGGAGTGCGGGAAGTCGTGGGTTCAACCCTGGCGGGACCAATGAAACGGGCCGATGTCCGGGCCATTCTGGTAGGCGAGCGCATCGATACCCGTAACCTCGCCGGCTTTGTGGAGCCCGAAAGCCTGGAAACCCAGGGGCTTGGGGCCGTCTTTGTATTCCGTTACGGCGTCCTGGTGTTGTTCGGCGCTTCCGAAGAGGCCGAACGCATGCTTCTTGAACGGCTCGACGGGAATATCATTGATCCCCTTGATACGGCCGAGATCGAGACCGCCTCGGTAGAAATTCGTCCGGGCGCGGACGAGCAGGTTGATTCGAGCGGCCATATCATCCTGCGGGAGAGCGGGATGGAACGGCTGTTGCTGGTGGCTACCGTTCTTGCCCGCAGCGTCGTGCTGGCGCGGGACGAAAGCCGCATTGCCCAGACCTTCGACCGTGTCGAGCCGCTGGTCACGGCGCTGCGGTCGCGCGGGCGGGCGGGTCTGCCGATCCGAAGGGTCATGCAGGACATTGGCGAAGTCCTCGATGCGCGTCATCGGGTGGTCGGGCGGGCGCAAGTCGGTGAAAAACCTGACCTTTTATGGGATCATCCCGAGCTCGACCGGCTCTATGCCCGGTTGGATACGGAATATGAGCTGGACGAGCGCGCCAAGGCCATTGGCGAAAAGCTGGAGGTGATTGGCGACACCGCCGATGCGCTGCTCAATCTCGTGCAGGACAAGCGGGCGTTCAGGGTCGAGCTTGCGATTATTGCCCTCATCGCGTTTGAGGTTGCCTTGACGCTTTATGATCGGTGGCTGAGCTAATTTGATTTGTTTCCCGTGATTTTCCAGTCGCCAGATGATCCCATCTGGCTCGAAATCACTCCAGCGATCAATGTTTACGGCTCAGTTCCCGCATGGCGTCATCCAGCCCCTTGAGCGTCAGCGGATACATGCGTCCCTGCATCAGGTCCTTCATCAGCCGGATGCTCTGGGTATAGCCCCAATGCTCTTCCGGTACAGGATTCAGCCAGGCGGCGGCCGGATAGGTATTGGTCAGCCGCTGCAACCATGCCGCGCCTGCCTCCTCATTGAAATGCTCGACCGAGCCTCCGGGATAGCTGATCTCATATGGGCTCATGGAGGCGTCGCCGACCAGCACGACCTTATAGTCATGGCCATATTTGTGGAGGATGTCCCATGTCGGAATCCGTTCTGAAAAACGGCGGCGGTTGTCCTTCCACACACCTTCATAGAGGCAATTGTGGAAGTAGAAGAACTCCATATTCTTGAATTCGCTGGTGGCGGCGGAAAACAGTTCCTCGCAGAGCCTGATATAGGGATCCATTGATCCGCCGACATCCAGGAACAGGAGCAGCTTCACTGCATTGTGCCGCTCCGGCCGCATATGGATGTCGAGCCAGCCCTGGCGCGCGGTGCCATCGATCGTTCCCTCGATGTCCAATTCCTGCGCTGCTCCCTCGCGGGCGAAGCGACGCAGGCGGCGGAGCGCGACCTTGATATTGCGGGTGCCAAGCTCGCGCTTGTTGTCGAGATTGGAAAACTCCCGCTTGTCCCACACCTTGATGGCGCGCTTGTGCCTGCTTTCTCCGCCGATCCGTACGCCTTCGGGATTATATCCGCCATTGCCATAGGGTGAGGTGCCGCCGGTGCCGATCCACTTGTTGCCGCCCTGGTGGCGCGCCTTCTGCTCCTCAAGACGCTTTTTCAGCGTCTCCATGATCTCTTCCCAGGAGCCAAGCGACTTGATCTTCTCCATCTCTTCCGGCGTCAGATATTTTTCCGCGACTGCCTTCAGCCAATCGAGCGGAAGTTCGGCCTGATCCGTGCCATAGCTTGTTTCCAGTCCCTTGAAGACCTTTGAGAAAACCTGGTCAAAACGGTCCAGTAGCCCCTCATCCTTCACGAATGTCGCACGGGCGAGATAATAGAATTCCTCCGGCCGCCGGGCGATCACGTCGCGGTCCAGCGCCTCCAGCAGCACCAGATGCTCCTTCATGCTGGCGGGAATGCCGGCCGCTCTTAGCTCGTCGAGAAAATTGAAGAACATTCTCTCTCCTTAACGGGAGCAGTGGAGGAAGGCCAACTTAACAAAGTTGACACTTATGAGCGTTGATTCAAAAGATAATTGACCTGTCGAATAGGAAATTCTGATCCTGGAAGTCCCGCTGCAGTTGGGTTCACAAAAGCGCCGCTTGGACTATAGGCTGGGCCTGCCCATGTAGGACAGCGATTTCTTGAACGGCGAGGGCGTCCTTTCCGAAGCTCAACTCCCCCGTCGTGTCATGAAGGCCAGGCGTTCGAACATCATGATGTCCTGCTCATTCTTCAGCAGCGCGCCGTGAAGCGGGGGAATGGCCTTGGTCGGGTCGCGGGACTGCAGCACGTCGAGCGGCATGTCTTCGGCTAGCAGCAGCTTCAGCCAGTCCAGCAATTCGCTGGTGGAGGGCTTTTTCTTGAGACCGGGAACTTCGCGGACCTCATAGAAAATGTCCATTGCCTTGCTGACCAACACCTTCTGGATGCCGGGAAAATGAACATCGACAATGGCCTGCATCGTGTCGCGGTCGGGAAATTTGATGTAATGAAAGAAACAGCGCCGCAGAAAAGCGTCGGGCAGTTCCTTTTCATTATTGGAGGTGATGACCACGATGGGCCGGTCCTTGGCCCGGACGGTCTCGCCGGTTTCATAGACATGGAACTCCATGCGGTCGAGTTCCTGGAGCAGGTCGTTCGGAAATTCGATGTCGGCCTTGTCGATCTCATCGATCAGCAGAACGGGAAGCCGGTTTGAGGTGAATGCCTCCCAAAGCTTGCCCTTGCGAATATAGTTGGAAATGTCATGGACCCGCTCATCGCCGAGCTGGCCATCGCGGAGGCGGGCGACGGCGTCATATTCATAAAGACCCTGCTGCGCCTTGGTGGTGGACTTGACATTCCATTCGATCAGCGGGGCGTTTGCGGCCTTGGCGATTTCATTGGCAAGAACAGTCTTTCCCGTACCAGGCTCCCCCTTCACCAGAAGCGGCCTGCGCAGGGTGACGGCGGCATTTACGGCCACTTTCAGATCGTCGGTCGCTACATATTGCTGCGTACCTTCAAAGCGCATGCATGGTCCTCATCATCCATTGGGTGAGGGGGCAATAACATGCGGACCTGAGGGCGCAAGAATTTTGCGGCGATGGGGGAGGAGGTGGGCGAGGCGAACGAGCTATTTCCCTCTCCCATGGGAGAGGGAAAACAGATGGCCCCCGCCTACATTCACCCCTGCGCCTGCCGCGCTGTCGCTCTTGCGCTCAGCAGGTCCCAAAGGCCGCGATGCTGGCCCAGGAGCTGGCGGGCGCCGAAATGGACGGCGCGCTCTATGGCTTCGTCCTCGCAGATTGCAGCGGCGACGCGCAGGGTCTCCTGGCGCCCCGGCAATATGCTCTGGCGTGGGCTGAGGCCCAGGCGAAGGGCGGCGGCGTCGAGAATGCGGCGGATCGCGACCCAGTCCAGTACCAGCGCGAAGGCGGCTCCGACGGCACAGCCCTTGCGATCCGATTGTGCGAGCATATCAAGGGCGTGCCGCTGTCCCATCACCGTGGTCTCAGCGTCACTTTGACCGGGAGTGCTTGGGACGGGGCCGGCCGCGACAGTCACCTGGGTCAGGAGGCTGCGTTCCGTGGCAAAACCATCGGACGCCTTGATCAACCAGTTGCGGGCTTCATTGTCGGCGATCCGCATGGCAGCATGGTCGATGACGCCAGGGTGCCGTCCATGCAGCATGCAAAGATAATGCGCGGCATCGGCAAGGTTGGGCAGGTTGCGGGTGAGGTCTGCACCCACCCCGGATCCGCTGGCGGTGGCATAGCCATGTCCGGCCGTGCCATCGACATCGGAAAGGGTCAGCAGCAGCTCCGAGATGCCGCGCCTGTTTCCCTGTTTCGCCAGATTGCCGTGCATGCGCATCGCCCTATGAAAGGCACCTCGGGGGTGCGGAATTGCCGTCCCCGAGGTAATAGAACGATAGCGTAAATGTCTGGTTTACGGCGCCGTTATTTGTCCGCCGCCGAAAAGAAAAAATCCTTATTGATCAAGGAAGCTACGCATCTTGCGGCTGCGGCTCGGATGCTTCAGCTTGCGTAGTGCCTTCGCCTCGATCTGGCGGATTCGTTCGCGGGTCACCGAGAATTGCTGACCGACTTCCTCCAGGGTGTGATCGGTGTTCATGCCGATGCCGAAGCGCATGCGCAGCACACGTTCCTCGCGCGGAGTGAGCGAAGCAAGGACGCGGGTGACGGTTTCCTTGAGGTTCGCCTGGATGGCGGCGTCCACCGGAATGATCGCGTTCTTGTCCTCGATGAAATCGCCCAGATGCGAATCCTCCTCGTCGCCAATCGGCGTTTCGAGGGAGATCGGTTCCTTGGCGATCTTCATCACCTTGCGGACTTTTTCAAGCGGCATTGAGAGGCGCTCGGCCATTTCCTCAGGCGTCGGCTCGCGGCCTTGCTCATGCAGGAACTGGCGGGAGGTACGGACCAGCTTGTTGATCGTCTCGATCATATGGACCGGAATACGGATCGTGCGGGCCTGATCTGCAATCGAGCGGGTGATCGCCTGCCTGATCCACCAGGTGGCATAGGTGCTGAACTTGTAGCCCCGCCGATACTCGAACTTGTCCACCGCCTTCATGAGCCCGATATTGCCTTCCTGAATAAGATCAAGGAATTGCAGTCCGCGGTTCGTATATTTTTTCGCGATGGAGATGACGAGGCGAAGGTTCGCCTCCACCATCTCCTTCTTGGCGATACGCGCTTCGCGCTCGCCCTTCTGCACCATGTTGACGATGCGGCGGAACTCCGAAAGCGACATGCCGGTCGCCTGGGCGATCTCCGACACTTCGGCGCGGATGCGGTCGACGGCGGTGGCTTCCTGCTCGGCAAAGGCGGCCCATTTCTTGTCGATGCGGCCGACCCGTTCCAGCCAGCCCTCATCCAGCTCGTGATCGACATATTCCTGGAGGAAAGAGGCGCGCGGCACCTTGTGCCGTTCGGCAAGGCGCAGCATCTGGCCGCCGAGCGCGGTCAGGCGGCGGTTGTAGGAATAGAGTTGGTCGACAAGATATTCGATCTTCGCGCCATGGAACTGGACGCTCTCGACCTCAGCCGTCAGGTCTTCGCGCAGCTTCTGATATTTGTCTTCTTCGGCCTTCGGGAAGTCATTGCCAGCGCCAAGCGCCTCCAGCCTTGCTTCCTGCACCCTGGAGAATTTCTTGAACAGCTCCGTGATCGCCGCGAACTTTTCGAGCGCGCCGGGCTTCAGCAACTCCTCCATCGCAGCGAGTGACAGGGTGTTGTCATCATCGTCTTCTTCCTCGCCCGGAGTGCGGGCGCGGCGCTCCGTCATCGAGTCCTCATCGTCCTCTTCGTCAGCGGACTCTTCCTCGATGTCGTCCTCTTCCTTGTAGGTGGGGCCAGCGGTCTTTTCGCTGATCTCGCCATCATCCTCGGCGCCTTCCTCAAGGCTTTCCGGCGCCGGGTCCTTGGACAGCATGGCGTCGAGATCAAGGATCTCGCGGAGCTGCATCTCGCCATTATTGAGCGCGGTTGACCATTCGATGATAGCGTTAAAGGTGATCGGGCTTTCGCACAGGCCCAGGATCATCGTGTCGCGGCCCGCCTCAATGCGCTTGGCGATCGCAATTTCGCCTTCACGGGAAAGCAGCTCGACCGCCCCCATTTCGCGCAGATACATGCGCACCGGGTCGTCGGTCCGGTCGACCGTTTCCTTCTTCTTTTCGGGAACCGAGCGCGAGGAACCGTCATCCTCCTCCTCGGCGGAGTCAATGGAATCGACTTCGTCCTCGGGGGCATCTTCGCCCTCTTCGCCTGCCTCTTCATTTTCGACGATGTTGACGCCCATATCGTTAAGGGCGGCCATGACATCCTCGATCTGCTCAGAGGACATCTGGTCCTGCGGCAGGGCGTCATTCAGTTCGTCATAAGTGATATAGCCGCGCTTCTTGGCGCGGCTGATCAGCTTCTTGACCGAGGCTTCGTTAAGGTCGAGGAGCGGGGCATCGCCGCCTTCCATGTCGTCAGTTTGCGTCTTGTTCGCCTTGCTCGCCATTTATTCGCCTTAAACTTCCATGAAATGAGCGGTATTGAATTGAAACCGTTCGGCTCGGGACGAACCCGGGAAAACGCTATTCAAAAACACTTCACTCCAACGTCCCACACACGTCATAAATTATCGTCAGGCTGCATCAGATCGGCGAGTCGCCTTTCATGCTCGGCCTTCATTTCGCGCAACTTCTGCTGTTCCGCGAAACTTGCCTCATCCAACGCCTCACTCATCCGGCGCGTTGCATCGGCAAGCGCGCTATCGATTTCTGGTCCAGCCACCATGACCCGAATGGCCTCGCCCAGATCACGGCAGGCGCGGCCAGGGTCAGCATCCTTACGGGTGAAGGTGAAGTTCAGCGCATCGGCCCGAAGCAGCCCTCTCGCCATATTATACAATTCACCTTGCCCCAATATGGTAAGGAGCCCATCGGTATCAAGTATTTCCTGCTGCATAGCTGAGGAAAGCAGAAATTCCATGAGCGCCCGCATGGGCGGCTCTGCAATGCGAAGGTGAGAGAGTTCCTCCAGATGGGATCTGATCTCCCCCGGATAGCGCAGAAGGCCGCTGATGACGCCGTTCAGCAATACCCCTTCCATCCCCGCGCTGCTGATCGCCCTGGCCTCGCCGCCGACGGGCTGTTCGAAGGGCGCGCGGTTGTCGCCCTTTCGCCAGGGCCGCCGGTCGCGGGGAGGGAAGGGGGCGGCCGTCTGGCGGCGGGCGAAGAAGAGTGTGTCGAGGCGTTCGCGAAATGCCTGCGCGTAAAGCGCGCGGACGTCTTCATGAGTGATCTGCGCCGCAATGTCGCGCAAACGCTGCTTGAGGCCGGCGCGTTGTTCAGGCGTGTCGAGCGGCCCGCTTGTCACCTCATGCTTCCAGAGCCGTTCCACCAGCGGTTCAGTCCCGTTCAGCACAGCCTCGAACGCTGCCGGGCCCTGGGCGCGTACCAGATCGTCGGGGTCCTGGCCCGCAGGAAGGGTGGCGAAGGCGAGGCTGTGGCCCGGCCGCAGCAGAGGCAGGGCGCGCATGGCTGCACGGATCGCTGCCTTCTGGCCCGCTGCGTCGCCATCGAAGCAGAGGATCGGCACCTCTACCATTTTCCAGAGTCGCTCGATCTGATGCTCGGTGAGCGCGGTGCCGAGCGGAGCGACGCTTTCCTTGAAACCCGCCTGGGAGAGGGCGATCACGTCCATATAGCCTTCGACCACGATCACGCGGCCGGTCTGGCGGGAAGCGGGGGAGGCGCGGTCGAGATTGTAGAGGGTGCGGCCCTTATCGAAGAGCGGTGTGTCGGGGGAATTGAGATATTTGGGCTCGCCCGCGCCCAATATGCGTCCCCCAAAGGCGATGACCCGGCCGCGCGCGTCGCGGATGGGGATCATCAGGCGGCCACGGAAGCGGTCGTAAGTGTCCCGTCTTTTTTCCTTGCCGCCCTCCGGTTCGGCTCCGTCCGGGTCGATGAGCAGGCCGGACTCGATGAGGCGCGGTTCGCCATGGCTCTTCAGCGCTTCCTTGAGGCGGCCCCGCGCGTCGGGGGAATAGCCGAAGCCGAAACTTTGGATCGTCGCTTCGCTGATGCCCCGCCGTTTGAGATATTCGCGGGCTTGGGCGCCTTCGATACCCTGGAACTGCGCCACGAACCAGTCCTGTGCGGCGGCCATGATATCGTGGAGCGTTGCGGCCTGTTCAGCCCTTTTGGCAGCGCGGGGATCGGGAGCCGGGATATCCATTCCGGCGGTGGCTGCAAGTTCCTTCACTGCCTCCATGAAGGGCAATCCGCGATGGTCGGTCATCCAGCGGATAACATCCCCATGCGCGCCGCAGCCGAAGCAATGGTAGAAGCCCTTTTCGTCGTTGATGGTGAAGCTGGGCGTCTTTTCATTATGGAAGGGGCAGCAGGCCTTGTACTCGCGCCCGGCCTTCTGGATTTTCACGGTCTTGCCGATAAGGGTGGACAGGGTCGTGCGGGCGCGCAGCTCGTCCAGCCATTGGGGGGAGAGGGACATTATTCTCTCGTCCCTGCGGGAGGAGCCCCAATTCTCCCCTCCCGCTTGCGGGAGGGGTCGAGCTGATACCAGAGCAGACGCTCTGCGTCTGTTGGAGCGTTTCGCATTTCGCGCGCCCGAGCGGTGGGCCTGTTATAGGCTTTGTCTGTGGATATGGTTCGCACAGGCCCTCCCCCAGCCCCTCCCGCAAGCGGGAGGGGAGTCTTACGCCAAAGCCGCCTTCACCAGGTCGCTTGCCTTGCTCATGTCGAGCTGCGTGCCGTGGCGTTCCTTGAGTGCCGCCATCACCTTGCCCATGTCCTTCACGCTCGATGCGCCAAGCTCAACCTTGATCGCCTCGATCGCGGCCTTTGTCGCTTCCTCGCTCATCTGCGCGGGGAGGAAGCTTTCGATCACGTCCAGTTCAGCCTGCTCCTTTGCAGCCAGCTCGGCGCGGCCGCCCTGTTCGTACATGGCTATTGATTCGCGGCGCTGCTTGACCATCTTTTGCAGGACGTCGGTCACCAGCGCATCGTCCTCCGGCACTTGCGAGGCGGTGCGCAGTTCGATGTCGCGATCCTTGACCTTGGCAAGGATCAGCCGCACGGCGGCCAGTCTTTCCTTGTCCCCTGCCTTCATGGCGGCGGTCTGGGCAGCTTTGATCTCGTCGCGAATCATCGGCGTGGTCATCCTTCTGGCGGGAAAGGCATAGCTATAGCGGCACAAATCTGATTTTAATAGGATTGACCCGGGGGCAATGCGGGCCTAGTGCCGCGACCGTTTAGCCTGCAGGCAAGCGGGCATGCCCAGGACAAGAAGAAGGACAAATCGCCATGGCGGACGCCAAATCCCTGACCGTGCCTAAAGGAGCTACAGGGGTATTGGTCCTGGCGGACGGAACGGTCCTTTTCGCCCGCGGTTTCGGTGCCGTGGGAGAGGCTGTGGGCGAGCTGTGCTTCAACACCGCCATGACCGGCTATCAGGAGGTGATGACGGACCCAAGCTATGCCGGGCAGATCATCAACTTCACCTTTCCCCATATCGGCAATGTCGGCACCAATCTGGACGATGTGGAGGCGGATGAGCCCCATGCCCTTGGCTGCGTGGTGCGCGAAGATGTGACCGCGCCTTCCAACTTCCGCAATGTAGAGCCGTTCGATCAGTGGATGAAGGCCAATGGCCGGATCGGGCTGGCGGGAATCGACACGCGGGCGCTCACCCGGCGCAGCCGCTTGTCGGGCGCGCCCAATGCAGTGATCGCACATGATCCCGAGGGCCGGTTCGATATCGACGCATTGCTCACCAAAGCGCAGAGCTGGCCGGGGCTTGAGGGCATGGATCTTGCCATTGAGGTGACGGGCAAGGAGACGCGGCTGTGGAAGGACGGCGTCTGGCGGTTGGGCTTTGGTTATGGGGTTGGTGAGGCGGACTCTCCCCTCCCCTTCAGGGGTGGGGCCTGTCTGGATGGGACAGTGCCTGCTGACAGCCCCCACCCCAACCCCTCCCCTGAAGGGGAGGGGCTTAAGAGACCCCATGTCGTCGCCATCGACTATGGCGCGAAACGCAACATCTTCCGCAATCTCGTTCGCGCAGGGGCCAAGGTGACGGTGCTGCCCGCCACCGCGAGCTTTGCCGATGTCGTGGCGCAGAGCCCGGACGGCGTGTTCCTGTCCAACGGGCCAGGCGATCCGGCGGCGACGGGGGAATATGCCGTCCCGGTGATCCGCAAGCTGCTCGACGCCAATGTGCCGATCTTCGGCATCTGCCTTGGCCACCAGCTTTTGGCGCTGGCCGCGGGCGCGAAGACGGTGAAGATGTTCCAGGGCCATCGCGGCGCCAACCATCCGGTCAAGCGCCTCGAAGACGGCGCGGTCGAGATCACCTCGATGAACCACGGCTTTGCGGTCGATATCGACACGCTGCCGCCCAATGTGAAGGCGACGCATGTATCGCTGTTCGACGGCAGCAATTGCGGCATTGCCCTTACCGACAAGCCAGCCTTCTCCGTTCAGTATCACCCTGAGGCGTCTCCGGGACCGCAGGACAGTTTCTATCTGTTCCAGCGGTTTGTGGAGGGGTTGGGGAAACAGGCGTGACTTCAATGAGGAGCGGCATTGCTCCCTCTCCCCGGCGGGGAGAGGGTTGGGGTGAGGGGGCTCGGCGTTTCGGTTCTTTCCTTAACTGTGTGCGCCCTCATCCAACTTCGCCTAGGCAGCGGAGCTGCCAAGGCTTCGTATCCTTCTCCCTCGAGGGAGAAGGTTCGTCAGGGGACGATGTTGCGCGAGAGCAGGAGTTCGCTTCGGATTGCTTCAAGAACGCCGTCGATGTTGGAATGGACATCGTTGTTTCAGAAGCGGATGACGCAGTAGCCATGGGCCTCGATCAACCGGGTGCGTGCGGCGTCAGTGGCGCTTTCAGCATGCTGCCCTCCATCAAGCTCGATGATCAACTTGGCACTTCGGCAGGCGAAATCAGTGACATAGGGTCCGACGGGGAACTGTCTGACGAACTTGAAGCCTTCGAGCTGAGCATTGCGCAATCGGAACCAGAGGGCTTTTTCGACCTCAGTCATATCCCTGCGCAATCGTCGTGCAGTTCTGGTCAGGCGTTTTTCGGTCAAGATCGTGACTCCTTCGTTCCAATCAAACGTTGTAGTGGCGCTCTGGTCAAGCTCCCTCTCCCCGGCGGGGAGAGGGCTGGGGTGAGGGGGATCGACGTTTCGGTTTTTTCCTCATCGCCGTACACCTTCACCCAACCCTCTCCCTCAAGGGAGAGGGCTATAAGGTCCGCATTCTAACCATGCCAAAAAGAACAGACATCTCCTCCATCCTCATCATCGGCGCTGGCCCTATTGTCATCGGGCAGGCGTGCGAGTTCGATTATTCGGGTACGCAGGCGTGCAAGGCGCTGAAGGAGGAGGGCTACCGGATCATCCTGGTCAACTCCAACCCGGCGACGATCATGACCGATCCGGAACTGGCGGACGCTACCTATGTGGAGCCGATCACGCCGGAGATCGTCGCGAAGATCATCGAGAAGGAGCGCCCCGATGCGGTGCTGCCGACCATGGGGGGGCAGACGGCGCTGAATACCGCGCTTGCCCTTTTCAACGACGGCACTCTGGAGAAATATGGCTGCCAGATGATCGGCGCGGATGCGCAGGCCATCGACAAGGCGGAGGATCGCCTGAAGTTCCGCGACGCGATGGACAAGATCGGGCTGGAATCCGCCCGCTCGCGCATCGCGCATACGCTGGAGGAAGCGATGGAGGCGCTGGCGTTCACCGGCCTTCCGGCGATCATCCGGCCTTCCTTCACGCTGGGCGGGACCGGCGGCGGCGTTGCCTATAATCGCGAGGAGTTTGTCCAGATCGTGACCGGCGGCCTCGATGCCTCGCCGACGACCGAGGTGCTGATCGAGGAGTCGCTCCTCGGTTGGAAGGAATATGAGATGGAGGTGGTGCGCGACCGGCATGACAACGCCATCATCATCTGTTCCATCGAGAATATCGACCCGATGGGCGTGCATACCGGCGACAGCATTACCGTCGCCCCCGCGCTGACGCTGACCGACAAGGAATATCAGATCATGCGCAATGCCAGCATCGCCGTGCTGCGCGAGATTGGCGTGGAAACGGGCGGCTCCAACGTCCAGTTCGCGGTGAACCCCAGGGACGGCCGCTTGATCGTAATCGAGATGAACCCGCGCGTGTCGCGTTCCTCCGCACTGGCGTCGAAGGCGACAGGCTTTCCCATTGCCAAGGTCGCAGCGAAGCTGGCCGTTGGCTATACGCTCGACGAGATCGAAAATGACATTACCGGTGCGACCCCGGCGTCATTCGAACCCACCATCGACTATGTCGTTACGAAGATCCCGCGCTTCGCCTTTGAAAAATTCAAGGGCGCCGAGCCGCTGCTCGGAACCGCGATGAAGTCGGTGGGCGAGGTGATGGCCATCGGGCGCAATATCCATGAGTCCATGCAGAAGGCGCTGCGGGGGTTGGAAACTGGCCTGTCTGGTTTCAACTTTGTCGAGCATCTGCAAGGCGCGTCCCGGGACGACATCGTCGCCGAGCTGGCCCGGCCGACACCCGACCGGTTGCTGGTCGCCGCCCAAGCCCTGCGCGAAGGCCTTAGCGTTGAGGAAGTCCATGCCGTCGCCAAATATGATCTCTGGTTCCTTGAACGGATCAAGGAGATCGTGGAGGCAGAGGGCGATATCATGGAAAATGGCCTGCCACAGGAAGCCGAAGGGCTCCGCCGCCTGAAGGCCATGGGCTTTTCGGACAAGCGGCTCGCCTATCTGGCGCTGCAGTCGGCGAACCTGCCCAAGGGAACGCGCCGCGCGGTGGCGCATAGTTCCGGCCTCATCCATGAGACCATCCGCGCCATGACCGGGGGCGTGACCGAAGCAGAGGTGCGGGCGCTTCGCCATCGTCTCGGCGTCCGGCCCGTGTTCAAGCGGATCGATACCTGCGCGGCCGAGTTCGAGGCGCGCACGCCATATATGTATTCGACCTATGAGGCCCCGACCTTCGGTGAGCCGGAGAATGAGGCGCAGCCCAGTGACCGCAAGAAAGTGGTGATCCTGGGCGGCGGGCCGAACCGGATCGGACAGGGGATTGAGTTCGACTATTGCTGCTGCCATGCCTGCTTCGCGCTCGACGATGCGGGTTATGAAACGATCATGATCAACTGCAATCCCGAGACGGTCTCCACCGATTACGACACGTCCGACCGCCTCTATTTCGAGCCGCTGACGGCCGAGGATGTGCTGGAGATATTGGATGTCGAGCGTTCCAGGGGTGAACTGGTCGGCGTGATTGTCCAGTTCGGCGGCCAGACGCCGCTCAAGCTCGCGCAGGCACTGGAGGATGCGGGGATTCCGATCCTTGGCACCTCGCCCGATGCCATCGATCTTGCCGAGGACCGGGAGCGGTTTGCGCGGCTGGTCAATCAACTGAAACTCAAGCAGCCCGAGAACGGCATTGCCCGGAGCCGGGAAGAAGCGATTGCGGTCGCGAACCGCATTGGTTATCCGGTGCTTATCCGGCCGTCCTATGTGCTTGGCGGGCGCGCGATGGAAATTGTCGATGGTGAGAGCCAGCTGGACGATTATATCGCGACCGCCGTGCAGGTGTCGGGCGATAGCCCGGTCCTGATCGACCGCTATCTGCGCGATGCCATTGAGGTTGATGTCGATGCGCTGTGCGACGGCGATGAAGTCGTGGTCGCGGGCGTGCTACAGCATATCGAAGAGGCTGGGGTTCATTCGGGCGACAGCGCCTGTTCCCTGCCGCCCTACAGCTTGTCGCCGCAGATCATCGCGGAAATCGAACGGCAAGCCGAATTGTTGGCGCGGGGCCTCAACGTGCGCGGCCTCATGAACATCCAGTTCGCGGTGAAGTATAGCGAAGTCTATCTCATCGAGGTGAACCCGCGCGCGAGCCGCACGGTGCCATTCGTGGCCAAGGCCATTGGCGCTCCGATCGCCAAGATTGCGGCACGCGTGATGGCGGGGGAAAAGCTGAAAGACCTGCCGCCGGTCAACCGGCACATTGAGCATATCGCGGTAAAGGAAGCGGTCTTCCCCTTCGCCCGCTTCCCCGGCACCGATCCAGTGCTCTCGCCAGAGATGAAGTCGACCGGCGAGGTGATGGGCATCAACGGCAATTTCGCCACCGCCTTTGCAAAGTCGCAGCTCGCCGCGGGCGTTACGCTGCCGCAATCAGGCAATGTGTTCATTTCCGTGAAGGATAGCGACAAGCAGGTCATCCTTCCCGCTGCTCGCAAGATGGCGGAACTGGGCTTCAATATTGTCGCGACGGGCGGGACCGCCCGCTTCCTCAGCGAGGCTGGCCTGAAGGTCGAAGAGATCAACAAGGTGGCGCAGGGGCGTCCGCATATTGTCGACCGGATCAAGGATGGCGGCATCGATCTCATCTTCAACACGACCGAAGGCTGGCAGTCGCTTAAGGATAGTCAGTCGATCCGCGCATCCGCGCTCAATATGAAAATCCCTTCCTTTACAACAGCAGCAGGTAGCCTGGCGGCGGTTGAGGCCATAGAGGCATTGCGCGGACGCACACTTGAAGTGCGTGCGCTGCAATCCTATTATGACGTTTCGCACGCTTGATTTCCGACAATCTGTGTCATGCTGCGGCGGCCCGGAAGATAAGGGCCGCTTGATAGGAATTTTGACGAAGGAACGCTTGGATGGCGACCGTTGAGAAGATGCCGATGCTGGCAGAAGGTTATGAAAAGCTGACGGCACAGCTTCGGGCATTGAAGGATGAACGGCCGCGGATTGTTGACGCTATTGAAGAAGCGCGCGCCCATGGCGACCTGTCCGAAAATGCGGAATATCATGCCGCCAAGGAACGGCAGGGCCAGATCGAAGCGTCCATCGCCGATCTGGAGGACAAGCTGTCCCGTGCGCAGATCATCGACCCAAAGACGCTGTCAGGCGACAAGGTCGTGTTCGGAGCGACCGTCACTCTTCTCGATGAGGATGACAAGCCGGTCACCTACCAGATTGTCGGCCAGGCCGAGGCGGACGCGAAGTCGGGTAAGATCAGCTATAACAGCCCCCTTGGCCGCGCCCTCATCGGCCGCAAGGTGGATGATGAGGTGGAGGTGACTGTGCCTTCGGGTGACCGCTTCTATCTGGTCTCGAAGATCGAGTTCATCTGACTTCAATGTGCTCCGGCGCTTCTGGCTGTCTTTCATTTCAAAACGACGAGGAAGTTCCGTTCGGCCTGGGGCTGCCGAAGGCATTTTCTTCCTTCTTCGTTCAAAAGGAATGGGCTTCGACAAGCTCAGCCCGAGCGAGATGGAGGGTGGCTTGCCTCCGCAGGAGCACAGCGGTGCAAATGCCATGAACATTCCTGACGGGCGGACGACCAACTGGCTTGGCGGCGCTATTGCCGGGGCTTTCGTCCTGTCCTTCTTCCTCTGGGGCATTGATTATGCCGCGGTATTCGGCGGTTTCATTCCCTTGCGCGCGAGCGGGGGATTGGATGTCCCGGGCGGCATACCGGTCTGGCTGACGCCCCTTAGCGCGGCCTTCCTGCATGCGGGCCTGCTGCATCTTTCGCTCAACATGCTGATGCTCCTCTTTTGCGGACGCTTTGTGGAGAAGGTGCTTGGCGGAAAGCTGTTGCTGCTGCTGTTCCTGATCGGCGCCTATGCCGCAGCCGGAATGGAATTTGCCTTCCATCCTCAATCGGACAATCCGATGATCGGCGCGAGCGGCGCCATTTCGGCCATTATCGGCACCTATGCGCTGCTTTACAGCCAGCAGGAGGTACGGGCGATCGGACCGATATCGGCCAATGTCGTCCGCATCCTGTGGCTGGCGGCGGCATGGACCATCATTCAGGTCATGGTTGGTATTGTAAGCCTGGGCGGCATCGGCCGGATAGCCATTGGCGCGCATATTGGCGGCTTTGTGGCGGGGCTGCTGCTGACGCGGCCCTTGATTTACGCCAGGTTCAAACGAGGCTGGTAGCGAAGTTCCCCTCCCGAAGGCAGGAGGGGAGGCAGATCTCAATGCTGCTGGGCATCCGGGTCAAGCAAGCGGTGAAGATGCACCACCACATATTTCATCTCGGCATCGTCAACAGTGCGCTGCGCCGCCGCCCGCCACGCCTTTTCGGCGCTTGCATAATCGGGGAAGACGCCGACCACATCGATCTTGGTCAGATCTTCGAACTCAAGCGTCATCGGATTCTTGACCCGGCCACCCATAACCAGATGCATTTTACTCACGAGTTGCCCTTTCAACTATCGAAAGGCTCCCGGTAGCAGCGATTAGGCAGGCAGCCAAGCAGGGCAAGGGCCAAAAATCGGAGCGGACCCTTAGTTCCGGCTATTGCTTGCGGCGCAATGTTTCCGCGGCTGATTTGCTTGCCGCGCTTACCACGTCGCTCGCCTTGTCCAGAAGACCGCTGATCTTTTCCTTGGCCCGATCCACCTGTGCAAGATCGGTCAATTGGGCCGTGGCGGCGCCCGGATCAATCTCGCCGATTTTTTCCTTGAGCTTGCCGCCCGCCTTCGCGAGCTCGCCTGTGGCAGCCGCGCCGGCTCCGCGCGCCGCAGCCAGGCTGGCGGCCAGGGCAGCGGCGGCCCGGCCACGCCTAGCGGTCTTGGGCAGCAGCGCACCCAGCAACAGGCCGGCCGCCAGTCCGCCCGCGACCACCGCCAGCGGATTTTCGCGGATGAGCTTTGCACCGCGTTCCTTCACCACGTCCGCGGCCTCGCGCGAGGCGTCAATGGCCATGGCTGCATTGTCCCGCACGGCAGCGGCCTTTTCGCTGACCACGTCACGTGCGCGATCGAACTGGTCCCGAAGATCGTTGCTCATTGCTCGTCTCCTGTGTCTTCATCTTGAGCGGACTTGCGCGCCTTCCAAGCTCGCGACAGGGAAGCGCCGGTCTTTCTCGCGAGTGTGGCCAGCGGCTTGCGAAAAACAAGCCCAAGCACGACGGCCAGAGTGCCGCCCGTGATGAGCGGGTGTCTGCGCGCGGAATGTGCCGCTGCTTTCTGCGCTCCGTCGGTTGCCTGGGCGAGTTTGCGCGTCAGATCCTGTTTCAACGCGGCGGGGTTCAGCCGGTTGCGCGCCCGTTCCAGCGCAAGCAGAAAGCTGCTCCGCGCCAGGTCCGCCTCCGTCTCCGCACGGCGATAGGCGGCGCTGCGGGGAATGAGTTTCACGGCCGTTCCTCCCCGTTCAAGCCTCGGAAGCGGTTGCGCGCCAGGATGAGGAGCAGAAAGGCAATTGCCAATGCGGCGCCCACCACGACGGCGGTGCCTCCCCAGGCGCCAATGGCGGGAGTGAGGGCAATGATGAGGCCGACCAGCAGCGCGACCGAAGCGGCCAGCACCAAAAATGCCGCCACTGCCAGCAATATGGCGATGTTGCGGAATTCTACACCGATCTCGGCGGCGCGGATCTTCTGCCGGTTGAATTCGGCCTGCGCGTAACTTTTCCCGCTCTCAGCGAGACGGGAAAGCACTTCGCCTATGCTTTCGTCCTGAAGCGGCGAGTCCTGGTCATCCTGTCCGTACAAGGTGCCTTATCCTGTGAGCAGTTCAGGCCTCTTCGCTCTTCTGGTCGGGCGCCTTGCCCGATTTGGCGAGCCGCATCAGGACAAAGCCCACAATGGCGGCGGTGCCGATAGCGACGGCAGGGCTCTTGCGGACAAATTCCCGTGCGTCGGAAACCAGCTCATCAATGTCCTTGCGGTCGAGGGTGGCCGCCGCGCCGGCAATGGCTTCAGCGGCATAGCGGGCATAATCGCCATATTGGTTGCCCAGCTTATCGTCGATATTGCCCGCGCTGTCATTGATGAATTTCGACAGGCTCTGCATTGCGGAACCGGCCTTGGCCTTGCCGGTCACTGCTGCCGAGCGGGCGGTTTTCGTTGCCTGGCTTTTCAGGGCATCAGCCTGTTCGCGCAGCTTTTCCCGCGAAATGCGCGTCGGCTGAGCGGCTGTGGCGGCCTTTCGCGTCGCAGCGGTCTTGCGCGGTTTGGCTGCGACCGCTTCGGGCGGCGTGACCGCTGGCGCAGTGGCCTTCCTTCGTCCTGCAGGTTTTTCGGCGCTGGACCTTGCCGTGCCTTTGCGAGGGGACCTGGGCTTTGCCGGTGGGGTCTCGGCCATGTCGGATCCTTTCCATGAATTCGGTGGGGCTTCGATGTGGTGCGGGAATCTAACCCATGGGCCAAACAGTAGTTCCGTTTGCGCAATCATAACAGGAAAATCCGACGTACGGAGCGCAAAATCGCAGCGCCATTGCCATGCGCCCGCTTGGCGTTTAAGGCGCCGCGCAGAAACTTCCCCATCCCCAACGGAGAACCGTGATGACCGCCATTCTCGACATCCACGCCCGCCAGATCCTGGACAGCCGGGGCAATCCCACCGTCGAAGTCGACGTGATGCTGGAGGATGGCGGTTTCGGCCGGGCGGCGGTTCCTTCGGGCGCCTCCACCGGCGCTTATGAAGCGGTTGAAAAGCGCGACGGCGACAAGAGCAAATATCTGGGCAAGGGCGTGCTTCAGGCGGTTGAGGCGGTGAATGGCGAGATCGCCGAGGCTATCATTGGCCTTGAGGCCGAGGACCAGGGCGAAATCGACGCAGCGGTGATCGAACTTGACGGTACGGAGAACAAGAGCCGGCTGGGCGCCAACGCTATTCTGGGCGTCAGCCTGGCGGCCGCGAAGGCGGCGGCGGACAGCCGTGGGTTGCCGCTATACCGCTATGTTGGGGGCGTATCTGCTCATGTCCTCCCGGTGCCGATGATGAACATCATCAATGGCGGCGAGCATGCGGACAATCCCATCGATTTCCAGGAGTTCATGGTCATGCCGGTGGGCGCGGAGAGCCTTGCCGAAGCTGTGCGCTGGGGCGCGGAAATCTTCCATACGCTGAAGAAATGCCTGCATGAAAAGGGCCTTGCGACAGCGGTTGGAGATGAGGGCGGCTTTGCTCCGGCGCTGGCGTCCACCACCGACGCGCTCGACTTCATCATGGCGTCGATTGAAAAGGCGGGCTTCAAACCGGGCGACGATGTAGTGCTGGCGCTCGACTGTGCCTCAACCGAGTTCTTCAAGGACGGCAAATATGTGATGGAAGGGGAGGGCAAGACCCTGACGCCCTCCGAAATGGCGGATTATCTTGCGGATCTTTGCGGCCGCTATCCGATCAAGTCGATCGAGGATGGCATGGCCGAAGATGATTTCGAGGGTTGGAAGATCCTGACCGACAAGCTGGGCGGTTCGGTCCAACTGGTCGGCGATGATCTGTTCGTCACCAATCCCAAGCGCCTTTCCATGGGCATCGGCAAGGGCCTGGCCAACTCTCTGCTGGTGAAGGTTAACCAGATCGGTACGCTGACCGAAACGCTTGCAGCGGTGTCGATGGCGCAGCGCTCCTCCTATACGGCGGTGATGTCGCACCGTTCCGGCGAGACCGAAGATGCCACGATTGCCGATCTTGCCGTCGCCACCAATTGCGGCCAGATCAAGACCGGCAGCCTTGCCCGTTCCGACCGGCTTGCCAAATATAATCAACTGATCCGGATCGAAGAGGAGTTGGGCAGCGTCGCGGCCTATGCAGGGCGGTCGATTTTTGGCTGAGCGGGTCGGCTGTTGACCATTGTCCCCTCTCCAGTGGGAGAGGGATAGTAGGCTTGGGCTGGCGGAGCCAGTCCTAGCCGGAATTGGGTGAGGGGTTCCAACGCTACTTGTGGGGCACAACCCCTCACCAACTCCGGCTGGGCTGCTAGCAGCCAAGCCTCCATATCCTCTCCCCGCGGGAGAGGGAAATATGCAGTCCACTCCCAATCCCAACCCGCCGTCCGCCGCTTTTTCTTGCCGCTGCTGACAATTTACTTGCAAGCCACGGTCTCGTGTGATTCTATCCTTGGATGGCGCAAATAGCGAAACTCAGGGTATTGTTGACATCGGCTTTCGGCCCGGCGCTTGCCATTATTCTGTTGGCGTTGTTCGCAGGCTATGCGGTGATCGGCTCCAACGGGATTCTTGCCTGGGGGGATTACAGTCGCGCGCTCCAGGAACGGCGTCAGGACCTGGCAAAGGTACAGGTTGAGCGTGACCGGTTGAAGAACCGCGTCGACCGGCTGGATCCCCGGCATGCCGACCCTGACCTGGTGGATGAACTTGTTCGCCGGGAGCTTAACGTCACTCACCCGGACGAAGTCATCATTCCTCTTCGTTGAACCAGACCGGTTAATTTGTCCAACCACATTTGGTTAGATGGATTTATCGCGTTGCTTCCCCAGTTCTTCCCCCCTATAGGAGACTTTCCCCAGTGAAAGCATAATAGAGGAAAACTCCTTGGCCAAAGCTTCATCGCCGCGCACTGCGCAACGCAAGGCCCCGGCTCGCAAGTCCGCGCCGCCAGCGACTCCCAACCGCGAGCGTCCAGACGACCCGGTCGATTACAAGGCGACGAAGGAGGAACTTCTCGAATTTTACCGCCAGATGCTGCTGATCCGCCGGTTCGAGGAAAAGGCCGGGCAGCTTTATGGGCTGGGTCTCATTGGAGGTTTCTGCCACCTCTATATCGGCCAGGAAGCGGTCGCGGTCGGCATCCAGTCGGCTTTGGAAGTCGGTAAGGACAGCGTGATCACGGGCTACCGCGATCATGGCCATATGCTTGCTTATGGGATCGATCCGAAGATCATCATGGCCGAACTCACCGGCCGTGCCGCCGGCATTTCCAAGGGCAAGGGCGGCTCGATGCACATGTTCTCGGTCGAGCATGGCTTTTATGGCGGCCACGGCATTGTGGGCGCGCAGGTTTCGCTTGGGGCCGGACTCGGCTTTTCCCACAAGTACAAGGACGACGGGGGCGTGTGCGTTGCCTATTTCGGCGATGGCGCGGCCAATCAGGGCCAGGTCTATGAGAGCTTCAACATGGCGGAGCTTTGGAAGCTTCCGATCATCTTTGTGATCGAGAACAACCAGTACGCAATGGGTACGTCCGTCAACCGCTCCTCAGCCGAGGATCAGCTCTACCGGCGCGGTGAAAGCTTCCGCATTCCCGGCATCCAGGTGAATGGCATGGATGTGCTTGCAGTGCGCGGCGCAGCCGAGGCTGCGTTGAAATGGGTGCGCGCGGGCAAGGGACCGGTGCTGCTGGAGCTAAAGACCTATCGTTATCGCGGCCACTCGATGTCCGATCCGGCGAAATATCGTTCGCGTGAGGAAGTCCAGTCGGTTCGCGACAAATCCGATCCCATCGAGGGGCTGAAGTCTGCGCTGAACGATGCGGGAGTGACGGAGGAAGAACTCAAGGCACTGGAAAAGGAAATCCGGAAAATCGTGGCTGATGCGGCTGACTTTGCCGAAAGCTCGCCCGAACCCGAGATGTCCGAACTCTATACCGAAGTGCTGGTGGAGCAATATTGATGGCGATAGAACTGAAAATGCCGGCGCTGTCGCCCACCATGGAAGAGGGCACGCTTGCAAAATGGCTGGTAAAGGAAGGTGATGAGGTCACCTCAGGCGACATCCTTGCCGAGATCGAGACCGACAAGGCCACGATGGAATTCGAAGCCGTCGATGAAGGAGTGATCTCCAGGATCCTTATTCCCGAAGGCACGGACAATGTGAAGGTCGGCACCGTCATCGCGGTGATTGCGAGCGAAGATGGAGAGGCGGAAACTTCGGCTCCGGCTGTATCGCCCGCGCCTCCACCGGCACCGGCAGAGACGCCCAGGGCAGCCGAGCGTCCGGCGGTGACCGTCAAGCTCGCCGATCCTGATCTGCCGGAGGGCACGGAATTCGTCACCCACACGGTTCGCGAGGCACTACGCGACGCCATGGCCGAAGAGATGCGTGCCGACGACCGCGTCTTCGTCATGGGTGAGGAAGTCGCCGAATATCAGGGCGCCTACAAGGTCACGCAGGGCCTGCTCGACGAATTCGGGGCAAAGCGTGTTATCGACACGCCGATCACGGAATATGGCTTTGCGGGCGTTGGCACGGGCGCGGCGATGGGCGGGCTTCGCCCCATCATCGAGTTCATGACCTTCAACTTCGCCATGCAGGCGATTGACCATATCATCAACTCGGCGGCCAAGACCAATTACATGTCGGGCGGCCAGATGCGCTGTCCGGTCGTCTTCCGCGGACCTAATGGCGCGGCGAGCCGTGTCGCCGCCCAGCACAGCCAGAATTATGCCCCCTGGTATGCCGCCGTCCCTGGCCTGGTCGTCATTTCGCCCTATGACGCCGCGGACGCCAAGGGCCTGTTGAAAGCTGCGATCCGCAGTCAGGATCCGGTTGTGTTCCTTGAAAACGAACTGCTCTACGGCCGTTCCTTCGACGTGCCGAAGGTGGACGATTATGTCCTTCCCATCGGCAAGGCCCGGATCATGAAGCCGGGCAAGGACGTGACCCTGGTAAGCTATTCCATCGGTGTCGGCATCGCGCTGGAAGCCGCCGAAAAGCTGGCGGGCGAGGGCATCGATGCCGAGGTCATCGACCTGCGTACCCTGCGGCCGCTGGACAAGGCGACGGTGCTGGAGAGTCTCAAGAAAACCAACCGCATGGTCGTGGTCGAGGAAGGCTGGCCGGTCTGCTCCATCGCCAGCGAAATCTCCGCCATCTGCATGGAGGAGGGCTTTGACTGGCTCGACGCGCCGGTCATGCGCGTGACCAATGAGGACGTCCCGCTACCCTATGCCGCGAACTTGGAAAAGGCGGCGATTGTCAATGCAGCGCGGGTTGTCGAGGCGGTGAAGAAGGTTTGTTATCGGTAGGGGCAATGCTGAGCAGGCGATCAGTGCTCCTGCTTCGGTAGGAGCATATCTCATCTCAATGTCTCACTTCGAACCTCAATCGCAGGTGGAAGCCGTGACCCCACTGGTCGTGTAGATTTGCGTCAGGTCGCGATCGTCACGCACATTGAATGCGGCGAACTCGACAAGCTGCTTAGGTCCTGGCACCCATTTGTCGGTGAATAGCGGCTGATAGGTATAGGCTACTTCCACAAACATCACGGCTGTTCCACTCGCTGCGGTGATTTCGCTGCCGCTCTTGCCCATACCGGGAAAGGAGGTGCCGGTCTGTCCGTCACCTTCCTCGCCATAACTGGAGTCATGATCCAGAGCGCCAGTGCAGCGCTGCCATTGAATCCACTGTCCGCCATCGGCATTGCGTGTCAGGCTGGACAGAATGAGACGTCCGTTGGCGGCAAGTTTCAGCGATCCGGATTCCAGGTCGGCACCAGTAAACAGGTCGTTGATGTCGCTTTCATAGATCCTGATGTCCTGCAGCACGCCATTTTCGCCGAGGCGCGAGGCATGGTCCGCCATGTTGAGCGCGATCTGGCTTACCTGCAATTTCACCCAGGCATAGTTGGTGAGCTCTGTTGCGCCCATGCCGAGGAGCGTCAGGATGGGCAGCGAGTAGGCGAATTCGATCATCGCTACGCCGCTTGCATTGCTGAGCAAGGATCTCAGCTTTCGGGGCAGTGATGCGAAGCTCATGTGCAATTCCGTGCACTAGCGGCGCTTTCGTCCTGATCCGCAAAAGGCTGGTTGCGAAGTATGGTTGTTGACGTGAGCGTGACGGTGTCGGAAAGTCCGGCGAGACCTGCCATGGGAAAGAGCCGGGGATAGGTGACTGTCGCGGTGTAGACCACAGCATCCTTGGCGCCGCCCTGTCCGTCGTTGCCGCCATCGGCGTCCCACACATTATTGTTGTTTGCATCATCATAGGGCTCGCCGGCATTGCATGTGCCGTCCCCATTCGTGTCGGTGAAGTCCTCCGGCTCGGACGCTGCCGCTTCGGAGAAATTGCGGAAGCTGTCCCGCTTGAAGCTGACGGTCGCCGTTGGAGCAACTTCATGCACGATCGATTCCACATGGGTATCGAGTGCGGCACCTTGGGCCGAGCCGGTTTCGAGCGATGAGTCGCGCCCAGCCTTATGCATTTCGCCGTTCAGCACAGCACGGGTATAGAGCTGATGGCCTAGGTCCAGCGTCCCCATGAGCAGGACGAAAAGCACGGGCGCAACGAAGGCGAACTCGACCAGTGTGGAACCTGAACGGTCCTTTATGAGCTTGCGGAATTGACTCATGGCATCAGTCCGTTAACCGCAGTTGGGAAATCTGCGCCGCGATTTCTTCGAACGCGTCGTTGAGCTGCGCCGCGTTGTTGGCCTGATAGGCTTTGCCCGTGCTGGCACAGCTCGACAGATTGCTAGTGAGCGTTGTGCCGAACGCCACGACCCATATCGTGATGTTCTTGTTCTTCACGGCCGCGCACAGATAGGCGAGGCGGGTATTGACCACATTCGTTAGGTCTGTCGTAGATGGCGCGCTACTTGCCGATGTTCGACGCCGGTCAACCGTTTCCAGCCCATAGGGTGTGTAGACAGACGTGCTGGGTTCCGTGGCGCCGTCCGTCATGAAGATCAGGTGCCGTGTAATGCTGCCGCCGTTAGGTGCGCTAACATTGTCCGCCCCAAAAATTCCGTCCGGGGAAAGGAGGCGCGCACCCCACAGCATCCCAATGTCGTGGTAGGTGTTGCCGGTCGGAACCAGTGAGTCAAGGTACTCCGTCAGCGTGCTCAGGGTATCGATTTCGGCAAGTCTGCGGGCCGCTGTTGGGCATGGACCCGATGGCGAGTAGTAGTTGGTATCGCTCGTAACTTCGCTGGTGGGCGAACCCCAACTGCCGTACAGATTGTTACCGCTCTTATATACAGATCGTCCAAAGACGAGACCAGGCAAGGCTGGTTTCCACCGTGTGTCGTCATCGTCGGCATCGGGCACCAAATCGATGTTCAGGTCATATAATAGATCGCTGTCCGGAATGGACGTGTAGTTGGTCGTCCGAACCGTCCCGCGTTCCTCAATGCACCCATTCCAAGTGATGGTGAGTGGCTGTGGCTGATAGTCTACCATGTCGTCCACGTTGGCGGTTATTGTTCCGCCCGCCATCGTCCCATCCTCGTTTGAGCCTTTAAGGCCCGATACGTCATAACTATCCCATTTATATTGCCATGTATACTTCGGAACGGTCTTGTCAGTTTTTTGCGATACATAGTTAGTATATTTTACAGTTGTTACTTTGTATTTCCCTTTGCTGGAAGTGCAGCTATTATCATTTCCGTTCGTTGTTCTTGTTGTAACAGTGGTCGTTGTAACGGCGCCGTCGTCTCCTGTGGACGTGCTGACGGAGATATTGTCACTATACGTCATAGTGTCGGCCGGGCAGCTGCTTTGATTGTTGGAGGTCGAGCTTGTGTAGCTACCGGAAATATAAGTCCAACTGCCTGTGATGGTGGAATAGTTGCCAGTAAAACTCGCTTCGCGAGTCTGATAGAAGGCGTCATCCACCATCCAATCGCGTTGCAAAAGGGAGCCGACATTTACGTTTACAGAATAGGGCACAAAGCCATAGCGAACGCGCGTATTGGCGCCTTTCGCGGCTTCCAGCGATGTGTAAAAGCTCTCTACCGCGTTTCTGAGCGCCTCAATGCGGCTAACGGTATCCCCGGAATTGGTGGACGCCATCGACCCCGTAGTATCGAGCACGAACATCACGTCGGTATTCGGAATCTTCATTTCTGCGGTGCATGTGACCGCGATATTGATGGCCTCGTTGCCAAATATCTGCATGACCGTGGTGGGCACCGTGAGGCTAGCCGTGCCGGTGACGGTGTTGTCATCCTCGGTGAAGTTGCGCACCAGGTCGGAGGTGCCGTAGCTTCCGGCTTCAAAATTGGTGTCAAAGAAATTTCTGGCAGTGTCCTGCGCCTCTTCGTCCCAATCGCCGTCCGACATGGCCCTTCGGCCAGCCAGCGCTCCAGCATCGCATGCCTGTTGCAATCTGGATTTGGAGAGATACGCGCGGCTCATGTCGACGCCGCCACCGATCAGTCCGAGCAACGGTATGATGGACGCCGCCACAATCGCCAGTGTATTACCCGCTTCATCCTTCCGAAGACGCGCGAGAAGACCCTTTGAATCCCCACTTTGCATTGCCATACAAAGCCCCCAATTTCATATGCGTTTTGGCGCATATTGCTCCGTCCCAACGGAACCCCGCGACATCCATTAGCAAAGGAAGGGTTAGTTTAAGGTTAATTCCATTACCTTAGGCATATAACCTTTGTTTTTTGAATAATTCCAGGCTTTCTGATCTTCATGACTATTTCCCAACTTCATCTCCTCACCACCGCCTACGCACCTAAATCTCTACGGAAAGGTCTGGATTCCGTCTGGGAATTCGACGCGCGGATGGCAGATATTGTTCGCTCGACAAGTGAGCCCATGATCGGGCGTATGCGGCTCACCTGGTGGTATGAGGCGCTCCGGGAAGGGCAGGGGGCGGGGGAGCCGCTTTTGGAATTGCTGAGGCAGCATGCGATAGGTTCTGCCGGAGTGGAAGGACTGCTCTCGGCCATCGACGGGTGGGAGGAGTTGCTGGAACCGCTGCCGCTGTCGGACAGCCAGCTCATTGCCTTTGCCGAACATAGGGGCGGAGGGATTTTTCGTCAGATTGGCAGGCTGGCCGCCGATTGTCCCCCATGGTTGGCGCAGGCCGGCATGGGCTGGGCGCTTTGGGATTTGTCCGGGCATGTCAGTGACGCTGGCACCGCGGCGCGCGCGGTTGCGCTTTCGCGGGAGTTTCTGGCGGATGTTCCGGAGAAAGGCTGGCCCCGCGTGCTGGCTTCCCTCCGCATTCTTGCAGGCCTCGCGCGCCGGGACGTCTTCAGGGGCGTTAATGCTCCGGCTTCCATCGACCCTCGCCAGTATCTGCGGCTCTTGTGGCTGGGCCTGAAAGGTGGCTAAACGTCTGAAAAGGCGGGCACGTCGGGGGGAAGTATGACGATAAAGCGAGTTGTTGCGGGCGCTGCTGCCGCGCTGCTGTTCACGGGCGCGGGCATTTTCTGGTGGCAGAGCCGGGCACAGGGCGATGAAGTTCCCGTTGTTGCATCTCCGCCACCAGCCGCGCCGATTGACGAACTGCCGGTGGGCGACTCAGGGCTGAAAGGCGCTCCCCCGCCCATGCCTCCTAGCGCGCTGCCGCAGACCCGCGAGCAAAAACGTTTCGCCCGCTATGACCGGAACCGCGATGGCATCATCACCCGCACCGAGATGCTCTCCACCCGGACCAAGGCATTTCAAAAGCTGGATACGGACGGCAACAACCTGCTTTCCTTTGAGGAATGGGCGGTAAAGACGTCCGATCGCTTTGGAGAGGCGGACATTGAGGATGATGGCCGCCTGACCCCCGCCGAATTTGCTACGACTGCGCCGAAGAAGGCCGCCAAGGCGAGGTGTGATTGTTGAGGGTCATGGGGGTTCGGAGCGGACGTTGAGCTCTCTCTCTGTCCTTCAGGGAAGAGGGCAAAAAAGATCCTTTTTCGTCGTCCCTGCGCAGACAGGGACCCCGCTTCTCTCAGACAGGATTGAAGAACAGCGGGGCCCCCTGCCTTCGCAGGGGCGACTCCCGGATTTCTTTCAACGGCAGCCAAGGTCCAGAAACCCCACATAAAAAACCACCCCATGCAAGCATGGGGTGGCCAAGGTTCAGGGAGGAGACGCCTCCAAAGGGGGAGACGCCCATGCGGTTACTCGAAAGGGGGGCGAGTGAACCGCATGTCTATAAACTAAGATACAGCCCTTTGGGTTTCAAGCTCCCAAAGGGATATTTGAGAAAAAAATCGTACTGGGCAGTATGAACTATGTTAATCGGCAGTTCATCAAGCCTCGGATGCCTGAGGCGTTGGGACATTGGGGACCTTGCCCTGCTGAATTTGCTGCGCAAACAGGTCGCGCATCAGTTGTAACGAAAACAGATGGGCATGGATCAGCGGCAGCATACCGTTCTGGTTGATCTTGCGGAGTTGGTCACCGCGCATGTCGCGCAGCTTTTCCTCATTCACCATCTGGAACCCGCGATAGACAAAGGGCTGGTCATTGCCAGGCATCTGGATCGCGACCTCTCCGTCCATCAGCAGCTCATAGGATTTCAGCTCCTCCACAAACTGGGCGGTGCGCTGGGCTGCCTGCTCGAACTGTTCGCAAAAGCCGAGGATGTTCTGCGTGACGTCGGAAGGCTGCGCTTCGCTGAACAGCTCGTCCCCCTCTTCGAAGGCGCCGACGACATCTGACGTGGGGTCAAAGCAGAGCGACAGCTCGTCCGTGTCGGGCCGCAATTTTGCCAGCATGAAGGGATAGCGGCGGACATAGGCGGGAACATAGGCCGGGCCGCGCAACTTGCCTTCCTCATCCATGAAAGTGTTGACACCCTCGTTCAGGCCCATCAGCGCCAGCGGAACCGGATTGGGGCCGGAGGAAAAGATGATGGGCAGGAAACGTTGCGCCTGCACGAATTCGTCGATGGTAAGCGGTACGGCGTGCTGCCTGGCCAGATGCGGAGCCGATTCGACCTGGCGGATGCGCCAATTGCCATGTTCGTTGCTGTTGAGCGGCACGAGGTCGTTGTAGAAGACCGGCAGGTTCTGTGCATTTGGCGCACTGGCCATGATAATTCTCCTAATGGTGCGCTGAGCGCACTAGTTGGCCTAGCCTTCGGAGGCAAGGGGAACGAGTTTTCCGGGGTTCATGATCCCCTTGGGATCGAAGGCCGACTTGATGGCGCGCAGAGCATGGATTTGGGCCGGCGTGGCAAGCCGGCCAAGTTCCGCCCGCTTCATCTGGCCAATGCCATGCTCGGCGGATATCGATCCCCCGGCCGCGACGACCTGGTCATGAACGAAGGCGCTGATGATGGGGCCGCTTTCGGCGATCCAGGGTGGCCCCTGGGTTCCCTTGGGCGCGCGAACATGGAAATGCACATTGCCGTCGCCCAGATGGCCGAAGCTGCTCGTGCTCGTGCCGGGGAAAGCCAGTTCCGCGGCTTTGCCGGCCTCGATCATGAAAGTCGGCATGGAGGCGACGGGCACGCTGATGTCGAACTGCAGGGCAGGGCCGAGCGAGCGTTCCGCCTGCGACAGCGATTCCCGGATGCGCCAGAATTGTTCGGCCTGCGCCTCATTGGCGGCAATCGCGGCGTCCGTGATGACGCCCTGTTCGAAGGCGGAGGCCAGCGCCGTCTCAAGCCTTTCATGGGCGCTTGGCCCTTCAATCGAGTCGAGGTCGACCTCGATCAATACATACCAGGGCGCGCGGGTTTCAGTGGGGCAGCGGCTCCCCGGGACGAGGTTCAGAACCGCGTCCAGCGTTTCATCTTCAAGGACTTCAAAGCCCTCTACCACATTTCCGATCGTCTGCTCCGCCAGGCGGAGAAGGGCGAGCGCGTCTCGAGGCGAGCGGACGCAGGCCCAGCCCACCGCCCGGTCGGCGATGGCCGGCACCAGGCGTAGGCTGGCCGCAGTGACCACCCCGATCGTTCCTTCTGCGCCGATCAGTATCTGTTTGAGGTCATAGCCGCGATTGTCCTTCTTCAGGGCCTCAAGGCCATGATGGATGCTGCCGTCGGGAAGCACCGCTTCCAGTCCTTCGACCAGGGCGCGCATCGTACCATGACGCAGGACCTGGGTTCCGCCCGCATTGGTGGAGACAAGGCCGCCAATGGTTGCCGAGCCCTTTGCTCCCAGGCTCAGCGGAAAACGGCGATCAAGGGCCTCGGCGGCCTCATGCAGGTTGGAAAGGATGACGCCCGCTTCGCAAACGGCCAGATTATCTTGCGCCGAGATGGACCGGATCCGGTTCATGCGCCGCAAGGACAGGATGAGCGCGCTGCCGTCCGGGGGAGGGGTCGCGCCGCCCACCATGGATGTATTGCCGCCCTGCGGCACCAGCGGCACGCCTTTATCGGCCGCCAGAGCGACGACCGCCGCTACCTCTTCCGTTGTGGCCGGAGCCAATATGGCGCGCGCCGTCCCATGATAGCGTCCGCGCCAGTCATGGACCCAAGGATCGATCGCCTCTGGATCTTCGATAAAGCCCTTCTCGCCCAATATCGAGCGGAACGCGGCCAGGCAGTCGTCATTGATCATGGGCCCTATATGCGCGAGCGGGCATGACAATTCCAGTTGATCCCACCAGATTAATCGGCTGTTCAATCGGACGGACGTAGGGCTGTTGCTTTGAAAAGGGGATTCGTTTGCCGTCCGTGGCTTTTCTATTCTTGATGCTGGCATCCGGCCCAGCGGACGGGGCCTATGCCCTGGCGGGGCAGGAATATGCACAACTGACGACAAGGCGCCGCATCATCATTCGCGTGCCCGCCCTCGTCACCCGGCGCGCAGGACCTCCGCCCCAACAGGAAATCCAGTGGAAGGAGAAGAAGGCTGGCCGCTGTTTGCCCATAAAGAGCATCGCGGGGGCGGCCATAAGGGAAGAGGACGGCGTCGACCTGATCCTCAATGACCAGCGGCGCTTCAGGGCCAAGCTCGATAGCTGCCAGTCGGCCGACTTCTATCAGGGTTTCTATGTGGAGCCGACGGCCGACGATCTTCTCTGTGCCGACCGGGACATGATCCACGCCCGCAGTGGGGCGATGTGCGAGATTGAGGCATTCCGGCAGTTGATTGTGAAGAAGTAGAAGTTTGCCGTTCGCGCGCCCTCTCCGGTAATTCTTGACATTTTTGCCAATGTTGCGCATGGCGCCGGCAGCGCGGTGCGCATGGCGCGTGCCCTCATTTTCCGGACAGACTATGGAATTTGCCGATCTCGGCCTTTCAGAAGAATTGCTCAAGGCGGTGAACGAGGCCGGCTATAATGAGCCGACCCCTATTCAGGCGCAGGCCATACCGCCGGTGCTGATGATGAAGGACCTCATTGGCATTGCCCAGACCGGAACGGGAAAGACGGCAAGTTTCGTCCTGCCGATGATCGACATTCTGGCCCATGGGCGCAGCCGTGCCCGGATGCCCCGGTCGTTGATCCTTGAACCCACCCGCGAGCTGGCTGCACAGGTTGCGGAGAATTTCGAGAAGTACGGCAAATATCACAAGCTCTCCATGGCCTTGCTCATTGGCGGCGTTTCGATGGGGGACCAGGTGAAGGCGCTCGAAAAGGGCGTGGACGTGCTGATCGCCACCCCGGGGCGGCTGATGGATCTGTTCGGGCGCGGCAATATCCTGCTCACCGGATGCAATCTGCTGGTGATCGATGAAGCCGACCGCATGCTGGACATGGGCTTCATTCCGGATATCGAGGAAATCTGCACCAAGCTGCCCGCCACGCGGCAGACGCTGCTTTTTTCGGCGACCATGCCGCCTCCGATCAAGAAGCTGTCCGACAAGTTCCTCAGCAACCCCAAACATATAGAGGTTGCCCGCCCGGCCACCACCAATTCCGCTATCAAGCAATGGCTGGTGCCTGCCGAAGTCCGGACCAAAAGGGAAATTCTGCGCAACCTGCTGCAGAATGAGGATGTCAACACGGCGATCATCTTCTGCAACCGCAAGACGGCGGTACGGGAACTGGCGAAAAGCCTGCAGCGGCATGGTTATGCCGCTGGCGAAATCCATGGCGACATGGAGCAGTCCGCGCGCATCGCGGAGCTGGACCGCTTCAAGAAGGGCGATATCAATATTCTGGTGGCGTCCGACGTTGCGGCCCGGGGGCTGGACGTCAAGGGGGTCAGTCATGTTTTCAACTTTGATGCTCCCTGGCATCCGGACGATTATGTCCATCGCATCGGCCGCACGGGACGGGCAGGGGCAACCGGCACCGCCTATACCTTCGTCACGAAGGACGATGGAGAGGCAATCGCCAATATCGAGAAGCTGACCGGACAAAAGATCGAACGCGTGGCGGGCATCGAACCGCCCCCTGCCGAGGAGAAACCGGCGCGCCCCAGGCAGGACCGGGAAAAGAAACCTGCTCGGGCAGAAGAGAAGGCGGCGGGCAATTCAGGCAAGCAACGCCCCCCACGCCGCAAGGAAGAGGATGACGGCCCGGATGAGGGCTGGAACGGGCCGGTTCCCAATTTCCTTTCCTATGGCTTCGGTGTGGCTGGCGCTTAGGGTACATCTCGGCCGGTTTGAAGCATTCACCCATTCCCGTTCATGTCGAGCGAAGTCGAGACAGGTCGCGCCGGCGTACTTCGACGGCGCAGTCGAGGGGCTCCCATCGAACGGAGGAGTGATCGCAATATCGGCTTCGCTTTCTCCTGCGGAGAAGAATTGCGCGCTTTCAACCTTGCTCGCTTCTCCACTCCGCCTGCGCCTGGGCCGCCGGAATGGACAGGATCAGCTTGTCCTCCACCCGTTCAATCCAGCGTGAAGGGATGCTGTGATGCACGCCGCCCGCGCCGGGATCAGTCCGGGTGAGCATGATCGCGTCGCCGCGCACGCAATCTACAGTGCCGACATGGGCGCCGTCACTTCCGACGACCTCCATATGCTCGCTGACCTGATCCAGACATGCCTGCTGGGTCGAGCGCTTTTCGCGCCATCCGTCGAAGCTTTCGTCGAACTGCTGCTGTTTTTCCTGGCGATATTCCTGATATTCCCGGTCCATCGCCGCCATCTGCCGTTCCCGCCAGACCTGATATTCCAGGTCGAATTCCCGGTCATGTTCGATAAAGGGCCGGGACGGCCTGCTGGAGATCGCGCCGGTTTGAGGATAGGTCATCGGACCATAGCCTCTTGGCCCGCCAGATCCTCCGGATGAGGCAAAGCCCACCCGATAGGTTTCCATATAGCTATGGTGCATCTGCTCGTCATATTGCCGCCGCCGCTCGGCCTCTTCATCGCCGAACCAGCTTCGCACCTCATCGCCGATCCGGTCGAAGAAGCTGCGGGTTTCCAGGTCATAGCCAGGAGGCGGGGTTTCGAAATCCCCCAGCGAACGCATGGGAGGCGGGGTGGCTTGCCTTGGCATGCCGCCGGGAACATCTCCCCGCAAATCCCGCCTGCGGCGCAGATGGCGCCGGCTTTCCACATCCATTTGGCCCATCTTTCTCTCCTTTCCTTTGCTGATCTTCTCGACGCAATCCATGCGGAAAAGGTCTGACATCCTGTGCTGGTAGAACGGAAAAGCGGCGGGGGTTGTTCCACCTCCGATAGCGTTCAACTGCAGGGCGGGAGAGGGGAGAGCAAAGCAAAAATCCATTGCAACCGAAGCTCCTCCATGCTTATAGAGCCGCCACCGGGGCCGTAGCTCAGTTGGGAGAGCGCATCGTTCGCAATGATGAGGTCAGGGGTTCGATTCCCCTCGGCTCCACCAGTTTTCCGGGCCCTTATTCGCCCGCTTCCTGAATTGCCGCAAAAAAATCCACCACTCCCTAAGGGGGAAGGGAGCGGTGGGAGGGGCCTTTGCCGCATGTCAGCCCATCGGAACGGAGGCATTGTTCCAGATGAAGCCTTCAATCCGGGTCGCAATGGATTGTCGGCCCTTAGCTGACGGCGGCGTTCAGGGTCTCAATGTAGGTTTCCAGACGGCGAGCTAGTATGCCGGCCCGGGTTTGATTCCTTTTTCGGATAGGAAATCTCGCCTTTGGCCGCAGTGATCAGAAATGACTCCATCATTTCGCTCGCCGTGCTGGACAATGCGGCATTAAGCTCCGTCATCTGGGAACCGAGGCTTTCCATCAGCGAGGAGCCGGCGGCAAAACGCTGGTCAGTTGCCGGTGGGACCAACGCATCGCGGGACAATTCGCTACTCAGCGAGATCGCCTGCCAACATAGTTCCGCAGCCGAAGCAGCCAGAACGAAATAGGCCTGGACCGCGGTTGCGGCAGCTCTTGCCGTCCTTTCGCTGCCCTCCCGCATGATGGCGGTTCTTTCGCCCAGCGACTTCATATTGCGCTGAAGCTGCGTATTGGCGCTGGCCACCCCCTCCCGGTAGATGTCCATCAGTGGGGCCGCGATGGATGCGCCATTGGCATTGCTGCTGGTTTGAGCCTGTTCACGCATGCTTTCTGTCCTGTTTCGATCTGCTCCTGGGGGCAGAAACCCGATCGGTGAGTTGCCTCAGCCGAATATCCGGGCCGAACGCTGCCTCGGCGGCGCATAGCAGGGACAGCGGATACCGCTTGTCCTTCTCATGTGAGGAAGAATCCATGGACAATCCTCCTATGAATGAAGCTGGAAACTGAAAAGGAACTCAATTGTTCGCAAGTGAGCCTTGCGTCAGGCGTCAAGGGTTTCCCAGAATCGTTCCACCATCTGCTTGGTTTCCTGTGGTGAAAGCCTGCGCTCTGAATGGGACTCCCCACTTAGCGCCCAACTGGGGTGGGGCAGAGGAGGAACGGTTTGTTTTAGTTGTGGGACAGTGCCGTTTCTTTGGTACCTGGCCATTCGTCATCCTCTCTTTTTTATGATAAATACTAGAGGCGACCCTAAACATTTATCTTGTCGTCACGGTGCCGGTTTGGATGGCCCGTGCTGCTTGCGAGGATGTTTGCTTATAAACAACGCAGTTCAGGATTCGCAATCCCTTTCTCTGTACGGAGGCATACAAAGGTAGCCTGACGTAGGGGAAATAAGGAATGCAAAACATATTGCCTTCCTGAGACAATAGTCTCCTCAGCAACAAGCGGGTCCGGGCAGTCCACCGATAATCGGCTGGAAGGGCGGACCAAAGCAAGGGAGGCGGGAATGCGCGATGTATCAGTCGACCTGTCTTTGACGCGTAACTTGTTGTTGCGCGGGCTTTCGTCAGCCGACCAGGCGGCGTTACGAGCCTTTCTGGTACGTTTTGATCTGGCGCCCCGGATGGTCCTCGAAAGTGCCAATGAACCTGTCTCGACGGTTCATTTTGTGGAATCCGGTTTCATCTCCGTAATGGCCAATACCACGCTCAACCGCCAGGTGGAGGTCGGCATCATCGGCCGCGAGGGGATGTCGGGCATTCCTTTGATTCTGGGCAGCGACCGGTCGCCGAACAAGACCATCGTGCAGGGTGCCGGTACATCGCTTGCCATCGGGAGCGGGGAACTGGTGCGCTTGATGAATGCGCGTCCGACCCTGCACCACCGTTTCGACCTGTTCGTTCAGAGCTTCATGGTGCAGATCACACAAACCACGCTCGCCAACAGCAAGGCGAATGTCGAACAGCGCCTGGCGCGATGGCTGCTGATGGCGCGCGACAGGACGGATGGCGATGCCATACCGCTGACGCATGAGTTTCTGAGCATCATGATAGGCGTGAGGCGGGCGGCCGTTACCATCGCGCTGCACAATCTTGAGGCGGAGCAGTTTATCCGGGCCTCGCGGGGCGTGGTCACCATTCGCGACCATGAGGCGCTGAGGCGCTTCGCTGACGGCCTCTATGGGATAGCCGAGCAGGAATATGACCGGCTGCTAGAAGCGTCATTCTCACATGATCGGAGTTTCGCGGCTGCCGCTCAGGGATGAACGGCGGCCTCAAGCTTTTTTGATCGGGAGATGATATGTTTCGTCCCCGCTGCGTTCTTCCAGAAGCGGAAGGCACGGGTACAGGACGCGCAGCCATGAAACCTCTGACCGAAAAGCATCTCACCATATTCCGGCGGCACATGGTGGAGGTGATCGACGTCAACTTTGACGTTCTGGGCGAGGAAATCGGCAGCGACCTTCTGGATTCAAGGGTTCGGGCGGCTTTTCTGAAAGTGCCGCGTCACCTGTTCGTACCCCATCAGTTTGCAGCGATGGCCTATCAGGATACGCCATTGCCGATTGGCTTCGACAAGACGATCTCGCAGCCCTTCATCGCCGCCCTCATGATCCATCTGTTGTCGGTTTCTCCTGGTCTGAAGCTGCTCGAAGTGGGGACGGGCCTTGGCTATCAGGCGGCGGTCCTGGCGGAGATGGGCGCGCGGCTATGGAGCGTAGAGATCGTCGAGGAATTTGCTGAACAGGCCCATGTCCGGCTGGGGCTGGCTGGATATGAGGGCATAGAGATCCGCGTCGGCGACGGATCGCGCGGCTGGCCGGAACATGCTCCATTTGACCGCATCCTCGTCACTGCAGCAGCCGAGGAGCCTCCAGAAGCCTTGGTGGATCAATTGGCGCCGGGCGGGCGGCTGGTCATGCCGCTGGGGGGCAAGGACAGCCAGAAGCTCACCGTCTTGACGAAGAATCCCACCGGGGCGGTGGAGACGGAGCCGATCATGGCGGTCCGGTTCACTCAGTTGGAAATGGCCACATGACGTAGCGGCATGCGGTGTCACGGAGCGGTCACAAGCGAAATAAATCTGTCATAAAAATTCCGCTGAACCGTAATAATGGTCCCCTAGAGGGACGGCCGGGTTCAAGGTCCGTTTTCAAAAGGGGATTACCGATGAGGATGAAATTGGTTGCGCGACTTGCGGTCGCCTGCTCTTTGCTTGCGCTGGCGCCCGGCATGGCACAGGCTCAGGCGCTCTCCGCGGAGGAAGCTGCCACTCTGCGCGCTGAAGTTGCAGCCCTGAAAGCGCAGTTGAGCGCGATGGAATCGCGCCTCAACAATATCAGCGCTCAAACCGAGGCCAACAGCACCGCCATTGCAACCGCGCCCAAGCCCGCACCTGCGCCGGAGCCGGAAACCACGGTCAAGTGGAAGGGCGCACCCGAACTCAGCACCAAGAGCGGCTGGTCGTTCAAGGTTCGCGGCCGTATGCAGTTTGACGCGGGCCATGTCGACGCACCGTCGTCCATCGATGAGGATGGACTTGGCTTCTCCAGCGAATTGCGCCGCGCATATGTCGGTGTTCAGGGCACGATGCCAGGCGGCTTTGGCTATAAGGCCGAAGTCGACCTCGCTGATAATGAGGTGGAATGGACCGACATTTACCTGACCTATGATCATGACGGAAAGAATGTGACCGTCGGTCAACATTATCCTTTCCTGTCCCTGGAGCAGATGACAAGCGATCTGTTCACCAGCTTTACAGAACGCGCGGCCTTTACAGGCGCCTTCAACTTTGAGCGGCGGGTGGGTCTGTCGGGTGGATATGCCAAGGGCGACCTGATGGTGAATGCCGGCGTGTTCACGGACAATGTCGCTGATCTGACCGACGACGGAAACAAATCCTACAGCGTCGATGGCCGCCTGGTCTGGATGCCCAAATTGGGCGATGCGCAATTGCACCTTGGCGCCTCGGCCCATTGGCGAGACCTCAACAGCAGCCTGGCCGATGCCGGCAGCCGCTATCGCGTTCGTCCCTTCGTTCATAGCACCGATGTTCGTTTCATCGACACAGGAACCCTGAACGTGTCGAAGGAGGCCAATTACGGTCTGGAGGCCGCAATTGTCTCGGGCCGCCTGCATGCGGCGGCCGAAGGGAACTGGCTGCGCGCCAGCCGCCCGGGACTTTCTGACCCGACTTTCTTCGGCGGTTATGCAGAAGTTGGCTATTTCCTGACCGGCGGCGATACACGCGGTTACAAGGCGGGCGCTTTCGACCGGATCAAGCCGTCCAACCCGGTCGGAAAGGGTGGCATCGGAGCGATCCAGCTTAACCTTCGCTATGACTATCTTGACCTGGTGGATGCGGGCATCATCGGCGGCAAACAGAATGGCTATGCTGCTTCATTGATCTGGGTGCCGATCGATTACCTCAAGTTCATGATCAACTATGGTCATATGGAATATGATCAGGCCCGAGTGACCGCCGGAGGAGATGACAGCTATAGCGCCGACGTCATCGGCGCTCGCGCACAACTCGACTTCTGATCCCAATATGGCACCTGTCCTGAGCTTGTCCAAGGGACCTTCTCTTCAACGGGAAAGGACCTGGGCAAGTTCGGGGCAAACCGATCTGGTTCGGCGGAGTTTCCTTTAGCCGTCAACCCAAAAGCGCCAGGATCACGAGCAGCACCACGCCCAGCAGCGCCAGAAAGATCAGCCAGGTGACCGGGCTGGTGCGCTGCGGGCGGTCGCGCCCGGTCTCGGGGGACGGCTTGTCGCTCTTCCTGAACTGCATCGCCTGCCAGCCCGCCGCGGCCTCCGCTCCCGTCCGGTTGAGGTGAACGCGATCATCTATATCCGCGATCCAGAGTTCAGGCAGCGGAACCGTGTTGCCGTTGCCGCCGGACCTTCGGAGGATGAACCCATCAGGTGCCTCATCTTCTATGGTCCCGAGGAATTCTCCATCGGAGGTGAGAACCTGCATGCCCTGGGCCGTTCCGCGTTTCAGCACAATACTCTCCGTCCGTTGTGCCCCCGCTTGCCAAGCCTACCCGCGCCATTTTTTAAGCGTCCTGGCGGCGATTGAATAAACTCTTTAACGATTTCCGCGTTCCGATACTGCCCCGCGTTAAGGAAAGGCAGATTCAATGGACGGGTTTTTCGGCTGGTATGCCAGCCTTACGGGCATGCTCGCCGCCATCGTGATTGCATCAAATCTCGGCCGAAGGATCACAGGCTGGGCCTTCGTCCTCTTTGCCACCAGTTCCGTCGCCTGGATCATCGCAGGGATGCGGGACGGAGAGGACGCTTTGCTGTGGCAGAATATAGTGCTGCTGCTCACCAATCTGTTCGGGGTTTATCGCTGGCTGATCCTGAAGGAACGTCCGAAAATGCCGGTCCGGGCTCAGGGATAGCCCTGGATTTCCTCCATTCTGACAAGGCCGTCCCGTTGAATGATCGCCACCGTCCCCTGTGTGGCAGGATCGGCTGGCAGCGGCGTCCCATCGGCATGCGGCACCGGCGGATGTTGGTCCTCAAGTGCCTCTCCGCTCGCTTCTCCGCTCAAGGCATCAGGGTTGGCCGAGGTGTCGTAATAGGGATCCTCATATGCTGGCGGTTCGTCATAAACCGCATGGAAGGGCTCGCCCCATAGCCTTTCCCGGATGCTGGGCCCACAGCCACGGCAGCGGATCTGGTCCGCCGGAATGCCGCCGCCCTCCACTGCTCCCGCAGGCAAGTCTGCCTCTGCGGCATAGGGATTGCCGACAAGCTCTATAACGGGGCGAACATTGTCCATGAGCCGGTCATGCAGATTGCCGCCAGTGGTATAGGCGGCAAGGCCCAATCCTCCGGTAGCGCCCGTAAGGACGGCCACGCCCATAAGCGTCTGGACCGACGCGCCCCGTAAAAGGTCGAGTGCGCGTATCGTAGTCATGTCGAACCAACGCCTCCCCGTCAGCCGGGTTCCTTTGGCGCAGGGGAGAGAGGGGAGGAAGAGGGGGCTAGCAGACTCGGTTTACCTGCCCATTTTTCGTCATTCCCGCGAAGGCGGGCATCTAACGCTCGCCATAAATCAGACGGATAGCTCTGGATGTGGATTCCCGCCCGCGCTGGAAGACGCAAGAAGAAGAAAGCCTGCTCAGGAAGCGAACGTCTTCACGCTCCGGCATTGCAGGCACGGCATGACGCATTTTGCGGAACGATCCTCCGCTCATCTCCGTTGGTCACGCATAAACGCCACAAGTGGTGCTCTGCGAGCGCCGGAATGGCGCTGTCCAGAAATGCGAGAGGAGAATTCTCATGCGCAGGTTCATCGTGCCGGGGCTGATTGTCGCGGCTGGTCTTTCCCTGGGCGCCTGCTCAACCAATGACCGTACCTTGCGGGATACAGCGGTTGGTGCGGGCGTGGGCGCCGCCGGTGGCGCCGTGGCTGGCGCCGTAATTCCGGGCGTCAGCGTCGGTGAAGGCGCGGCGGCGGGCGCCGTCGCAGGTGGTGTGATCGGCGCCGTCACTTCGGATGGCCGCCGCTATTACTGGGACGAGCGCGGCGATTGCTATTATGTGAAGGATGACCGCCGGGTCTATGTGGATCGGAAGCACTGCAATCCCTGAGCTTGTTTCGCAAAGCTCGATGTCGTCCCTGCTCAGGCAGGGACGACGGTTCACGAAGTGCCTGAAGTCGGAATCACCCCGCCTCCGTTCGGGTTGAGCTTGTCGAAGCCCACAAAAAGGGAAGCTTCGACAAGCTGAGGGCAAACGCGAAAGAGGTGGTGCTGATTTACTGCACGCTGCACTTGTTTTGCGCTTATTCCAGCTCTTCGTCCCGGGCCGGCGGGTGTAACCGCAGCCGGGTCACGCGCCGCGGATCGCCTTCCAAAATCTCCAGCCGCCAGCCGCTTTCCTCATGGGTCAGCACCTCCCCGGGCTGGGGTACATGGCCCGCAATGATGAAAGCGAGGCCGCCCAGCGTATCCACATCCTCATCGACCTGTCCCAGCGCGGAATCGATGTCGCGAGCCACATCGTCCAGTTCCGCGCGGGCGTCGGCTTCCCACAGGCCGTCATCGCAGGGGATCAGGAGCGCCTCTGGCGTCTCGTCATGCTCGTCCTCAATATCCCCAACGATCTCCTCGACCAGGTCCTCGATCGTGACGAGCCCCTCGGTGCCGGAATATTCGTCAAGCACGATGGCAAGGTGCGTCCGCTTTGCGCGCATCTCGGCGAGCAGGTCCAGCACGCCCATGGTTTCGGGCACATAAAGCGGCTGCCTTATAAGTGAAGAAAGGCTTTTGGGTGGCTCCTCTCTGCTCGCAAGGATGGTGAAGGCGTCGCGGATGTGGATCATGCCCACAATTGTGTCGAGGCTCTCCTTATAGACCGGGATGCGGCTGTGGCCCGCTTCGGCGAACAGGGCGACCAGCTCATCGAAGCTGGCACTTTCCTCGATGGCGATCATGTCCGCACGCGGCACGGCGACGTCATCTACCGTATGCTCGCTGAAATGCAGCAGATTGCGGAGCATCTGGCGCTCCAGCGAGGTCAGGTCGCCATTGGTGGGCTTGGCGCCGTCATCTTCCTCATCATATTCGTCGATGGCTTCTTCCAGCTCCTTGCGGAGGGAGTGCTCGCTTTCATCTCCGAAAAGCAGGGATCGAAGGCCCCGCCATAATCGCCCGCCTTCGCTACTGTCCGGCTCTTTCTGGCCGGCTTGGCTACTGTCGTCAGCCATTGAGTATCTTGCGTCCTTTATCTGTCGCCATAGGGGTCGGATATGCCGATGGAGCGGAGAGCTTCGGTTTCAAGCGCCTCCATTGCCTCCGCCTCGGCGTCTTCCATATGGTCATAGCCCAGCAAATGGAAAGTCCCGTGAACAATAAGATGTGCAGCGTGATCGGCAACTGAAATATTCTTTTCGGCCGCCTCGCGTATGCAGACGCAGCGCGCCAGCACGATGTCGCCGAGCAGGACCTCGCCGTCATCGCTATTGCATTGGGCCTCCAGAAGATCAGCCTGCACCAGAGGAAAGGAAAGCACGTTCGTAGGCTGATTCTTGCCCCGGTATTGGGCATTCAACTGCTGCACTTCCGCATCGCTGGTGAGTTTTACCGCGATTTCGAACATCGCCTCCATGCCGATATATTCAGCATAGGGGCTATGCGCGATCGCCGCCGTTACCGCTCTGGCGGCGATGTCGTCCCAATCCGTATCTCCGGGCCATACGCCGTCATTCTGCACGGCAATTTCAAGCATCCTTGCCCTCATAGGCTTCGACGATACGGCCGACGATCGGATGGCGGACGACATCGGACGCGCCGAAGCGGACCGTGGCAATGCCGTCGATCCCCTCCAGCTTGCCGACGGCGTCGGCAAGGCCGGATGCGCCCGGCACCGGCAGGTCTACCTGCTTGGGATCGCCACAAACGACCATCCGGCTATTCTCGCCGAAACGGGTGAGGAACATCTTCATCTGCGCCGTGGATGTGTTCTGCGCTTCATCCAGAATGATGAAGGCGTTGGCGAGCGTCCGTCCGCGCATGAAGGCGAGGGGAGCGATCTCGATCTCTCCGCTCGCGATGCGGCGCTCGACCTGCTCGGCGGGAAGCGTGTCGTAGAGCGCGTCATAGAGCGGGCGGAGATAGGGATCCACCTTGTCCTTCATGTCGCCTGGCAGAAAGCCCAGCCGTTCCCCCGCCTCGACTGCGGGCCGGGAAAGGATGAGGCGGTCAACCGATCCTGTGATGAGCTGGCTCACTGCCTGTGCGACCGCCAGGTAGGTCTTTCCGGTGCCAGCGGGGCCAAGGGCGAAAATCACTTGATCCCGGGCAAGCGCCTCCATGTAGCGGATCTGGGTGGCAGAGCGCGGGACGATTGTCTTCTTGCGCGTGCGGATCATGACCGTTGGCGGCTGGCTGACATCGGTGCGGATGATGCCGTCGAGCGTGGGTTCGGCGGACATCGCAATCACGGCCTCGACCGCGCCGCCGTCAATTTCCTGGCCCTTCATAAGGCGATTGTAGAGACCCGTCAGCACGTCGCGGGCGCGGGCGGTCGCCTCGGCATCGCCCTCTATCTGCAGCTTGTTGCCCCGCGCAGCGATATAGACGCCGAGCCGGTTCTCGATTGCCACAAGATTCTGGTCATATTCGCCGAACAGCGCGCCCAGAAGCTGCGGCTTGTCAAAGGTGACCTCAAGGCGCCCGCGATCGCCGGCTTCTGCCTGCACCTGCTTCTTCGCCATTAGCGCTGGCCTCCTTCCTCTTTGTCATTCCCGCGAGGGCGGGAAGCCATCTCCTGAACATTCGGCAAAGGGGCGGTGTCGGGAGATGGGTTCCCGCCTTCGCGGGAACGACGGAATTCTGGCATCAGGCAGCTTTCCTCTTCTTCAATTCGCCATGCAGGCTGTTGGGACCCGCTGAAACTATGTCGACCTCGATCATGTCGCCAATGGCCGCGCCTTCGCCCTGCACATGAACCGATTGGAGCCAGGGCGACTTGCCGACAAGCTGGCCCGGAAGGCGGCCGGGACGCTCGAGCAGCAGCGTGGTGGTCCTGCCGACCGTCGCCTGGTTGAACTCCAGTTGATGCTGGTTGAGCAGCGTCTGCAAGCGTTGAAGCCTCTCGTCCATGATGGCCGCCGGAACCTGCTCTTCCATGGTTGCGGCTGGCGTGCCCGGGCGTGGGCTGTATTTGAAGGAAAAGGCGTGGGCGTAGCGCACGTCCCGGACAATTTGCAGCGTGGCTTCGAAATCTTCTTCCGTTTCCGCCGGGAAACCCACGATGAAGTCGCCCGACAGCGCTATGTCCGGCCGCACCCTGCGCACCTTGTCGAGCACGGTGAGGTAGCTTGCCGCACTATGGCTGCGGTTCATGGCCTTGAGAATGCGGTCGCTTCCCGCCTGCACCGGCAGGTGGAGATAGGGCATCAGCTTTTCCACCTCGCCATGTGCGGCGATAAGGCCATCGGTCATGTCATTGGGATGGCTGGTGGTGTAGCGGATCCGCTCGAGTCCAGGCAGGCGGTCGAGCGCTCGGATCAGGCCGTCCAGCCCCTGGCTGTGCCCCTTGCAGTCCTCGACGCTCCAGGCGTTGACGTTCTGCCCGAGCAGCGTGATCTCCCTGACGCCGCCGTCGATGAGGGCCTTTGCCTCATCCATGATGGCCTGCCAGGGGCGGCTGATTTCCGCCCCGCGCGTGTAGGGCACCACGCAATATGTGCAGAACTTGTCGCAGCCCTCCTGGACCGTCAGGAAAGCGGTAGGCCGCTTTTGAGCGGTGCGGTCGGGAAGCGCTCCGAATTTGGACTGGGCCGGCATGTCGGTATCGAGCGCCATTTCGCCCTGCTGCGCCTTTTCGATAAGGCCCGGCAGCCGGTGATAGGCCTGCGGCCCCACAACGATATCGACATCCCGCGCCCTGCGAGGAATTTCCGCGCCTTCCGCTTGGGCCACGCAGCCCGCCACAGCGATCATAGGCCGCGTGCCATCTTCCCTGCGCAGCCGGCCAATATCGGAATAGACCTTTTCAGCCGCCTTTTCCCGAATATGGCAGGTGTTAAGGACCACGAAGTCCGCCTCGGCACCTTCCTCTGCTGCGGTCATTCCTTCGGCAGCGAGCATTTCGGCCATGCGCTCGCCATCATAGACATTCATCTGGCAGCCGAAGGATTTGACGTGGAAAGTTTTCGGTTTTTCGCGAGTCATCTTCATTCATCTATACATGGGCCATGTCCGCCGCGATAGGCGGCAGGCAGGCGGCGATCCTTTTTTGCGCCTCCGCTGCGATCGCCTTCCGGTTCGGAAAGTCGCGCGGGTCGAAAGGTTCCAGAAAGCGCAGCGTGACCGGCAGATAGCCTTTCCTGCCAAGAATGCGGCTCGCATTTGCTCCTGCAGGCTCATTATTGAACCAGGCGATTTCCGGCGCGGCGTCCCCATAGTCGATAAATACGGGTTGCACCAGCATGTCGCGCGGGGGAGGGGCCATCACCGCCAGAAGCGAGGGTTTGAACGGCAAAAGCGCTGTGCCATCGCCGGTGGTCCCTTCAGGAAAGATGGCGATGGGCTGATGACTGGCGAGGGCCTCCCGAAGCTGGTCCACTTGGCGGTGGACGTGGCGGCGGGCTTCACGGGACACAAAGATGGTATGGTTCTGCTCGGCGAGCCAGCCAATGACCGGCCAGCCGGCGATGCCGTCATGCGCCACAAAGGCGCAGCCTCCACGGCCGCCAAGCGCCAATATGTCGATCCAGCTTATATGATTGCTGACATAGAAGGCGTCATGGCCGAGCGGCCTTCCCGCGACACGCACCCGAGCGCCCGCCGAAAAGGCCCCCAGAGCCAGGAAGCGGGAGGGCCAGTGCGAGGGACGCCGGATCAAGCGGCAGAAAAGATGCGGGGGAAGGCAGAGGATCAGGCTGAAAAGGAGCAGGATGATACGCCGCATGCGGCGCAGCTTTGCTTTCATGGCCGGCAATTCGTTCCTGTCCCCGTCATCCGATTATCTTATGATCGCTGATGAATATATACCCCAGCTTGGCAGGGAGGACCATGCGCAACTAGGCTCGAACTCTGCTCAACTCTTGCGGTCGATCGACACGCCATATAGTTCCATCCGGTGGTCGACCAGGCGGAAGCCCAGCTTCTCCGCTATCCGCCGCTGGAGTTGCTCCAGTTCTGGATCGACAAATTCTATGACATTGCCGGTTTCGACATCGATCAGGTGATCGTGATGAGATTCAGGCGCGGCTTCATAGCGCGCCCGGCCGTCGCCGAAGTCATGCCGCTCCAGAATACCGGCCTCTTCGAAAAGGCGGACCGTGCGATAGACGGTCGCGATCGAAATGCCAGGATCGATCGCATTGGCACGTTCGTGAAGTTTTTCGACGTCGGGATGATCCTCCGCCTCCGACAGGACACGCGCGATCACCCGGCGCTGCTCGGTAATCCGCAGACCCTTTTCCGCACAGAGCGCTTCAACGTCAATTTTCCGATTCATTACCACTCGCAGTCCGATTCCTGAACATGGTCAGGACTAGTCCTTTTTGCTTCCGCCGGAAAGGCGGCAAATGGGCAAGGGCGGGACGCATATATGACGCCCCGCCTCCCGAGAACATTCCTGTACGAAAGATTACTTCGTCCTGCGGCGGCGTTTCGTGCCAAGCCCGATCTTCTTGGCCAGGCTACGGCGCTGTTCGGCATAGTTGGGCGCGACCATCGGATAATCGGCCGGAAGATTCCATTTCAGGCGGTAATCTTCAGGCGTCATCTGATAGTGGGTCATCAGGTGACGCTTCAGCATCTTCAACTTCTTGCCGTCTTCCAGGCAGACAATATAATCGGGCTTCACTGACGCGCGAACGGAAACGGCTGGCTCCTGTTTCACTTCAGGGGCGGCTGGCGTGCCGGACAGTTGCGACAACGCTCCATATACATTCTGAATGAGCAGCGGCAGATCCGAGACGGCTACGCTGTTATTCGACACATGGGCGGCAACGATATCCGAAGTTAGGGTGATCAGCATTTCGCCCTGAGCGGACTGTTCTTCCATCTTGAAGCTCCTTTATGATTTCTTGGCGACCCCTGCCGTGCTTCTACACGGCAAATATTTAGGCAATTACCCGAATAACTTTTTACGCTTGGAATTTCAAGCCTTTTTGTTCTGGTCCGCCAAGTTCATCGTAAAGCTATGAGCATCAAAGAGCTGGCCGTCCCGTCCCCGATAGTAGGCCCGGCGAGTATTGCTATGCACAAAACCTGCGGAGCGGTACAAATCAATCGCCTTGTTTGTGGCGCGCACCTCTAAATGTACAAGGCCGATGTTCCGCAACTTGGCCGCGGAAATAGTATCCAGCAGCAGCGTCCGGCCCACCTTTTTCCTTTGCCACTCAGGATCGACGGCCAACAGAAGCAGTTCGGCTTCATCCAAAATCGAGCGCATCAGGCTGAAGGCGACGATCCGTTCGCCTGCAACGGCAACGGTCATCCAACTTCCCGGCATATCGAGCATGCCTTCCACCTGGGATCGCGTCCAAGCCTCTCCGTACATGGGGTCGAAGGCTCTTTCCATGACCCCCATGATGGCGCTCAGATCGGACTGGACGCCGGCCCTGCAGAGGATTGGGGGAGGGATTTCGCTCATGCCATCGGGCGGGCATCCGCCCCACGGCCATAGATGGGACGCGGCGGCAGAGTTGCGAGGGATGTTGGCAGGATAGGGTAGTTGGCGGCGTCAGGATGGCGCGAAATTGCTTCGCCGGCACCGCGCGCGTCCACCAATGCTGCAGCGCCGGTGCCAAAGACATGATGTTCGCTCAGGGTGCGGGCCAGTTCCGTAATGGGCGTGGATGCCGGCTCACTCAGCGGCTGAAGCTGTTTTCGTTCAAATATCTGCCAGAAGAGCTCTCCATGGCCGCCCGTTATAGCGACTGCAATGTCCTTCTCGCCACAACCCTCGGACCGAACAGCCGCTGCGATCATCGAAAGGGCGCTATATCCGGTCAGCTCGCTATTCCAGGCGAAGGCCAGTGCACGCGCTGCCGCAATACCGATGCGGACGCCGGTAAAGCTGCCCGGTCCCACGTCCACGGCGATGCGTTCCGCTTTGCCTTGGTCCGGCAGGGCAGCAATCATTGGCAAAAGACGTTCGGCATGGCCACGGCCAACGACCACATGATTCTGCGCCACAAGCGCTCCGTCGTCGAATAGCGCGACCGAACAAGCCTCAGTCGCCGTATCAATCACCAACGTCCGCAAGCGCCATCCTCAGACTCGATCCATCCCGAGCCAGTTAATCGATGCGATTGAATTTTCCAAATTCCGGCCTCGGCCCCCGCGGGCGGACGGAGCCAGGGTCGCCATAGCCGAGCGTGGAAATGAAGTTGGACTTGTAGCTCGGCTGGTCAGCGAAAAACGCAGCATCGACCTTTGCGTTGTCAAAGCCTGACATGGGGCCGGTGCCAAGCCCCAATGTCCGCGCCGCCATAATGAAGTAGGCGCCCTGGAGCGTGCTGTTGCGAAAAGCGGATTGCCGCCGCAACTCCGTGTTGCCTTCAAACCAGCTTTTCGCGTCCACTGCCGGGTAAAGCTCTGGCAGATGTTCGTGGAAATTCTCGTCCATTCCGATAATGACGCTCACTGGCGCCTTCAATATTTTGGGCGCGTTATTGGCGCTTGCGCAGGCGGCAAGCTTTTCCTTGGCCGCGCTGCTGACGCACCACACCAACCGGGCGGGCAACTGGTTAGCCGAGGTGGGCCCCCATTTCATCAGGTCCCAGATGGCATGGAGGGTTTCCGTGGCGACCGGCTTGTCCAGATAGCCGTTGAAAGTGCGGGCTTCGGTAAAGAGTTGAGCGCGTGCCTCGGCGGAAATCGGCTGGTTCAATCTGCGTCCCCTTTTCTATGTTCGTTTCGCGCCGTCACACGGCCCGGACTTCTGTTACTTCCGGTACATAATGCTTCAGAAGCTGCTCGATGCCATTTTTGAGCGTGGCGGTGGAGGAAGGACAGCCTGAACAGGCCCCCTGCATGCGGAGATAGACTTTCCCCTTGTCGAAGCCGCGATAGATGATGTCGCCCCCGTCATTGGCGACTGCCGGGCGGACGCGCGTTTCGATCAGTTCCTTGATCTGCTCAACAATCTCTGCATCGGCTGGATCGTCTTCAAAGTCCTGATCATCGGCCGGCACGTCGATGCCTCCTGCCGTCCCGGGCCTGAACAGCGGCATGTTCGCTGAGAAATGGTCCAGCAAGATGCCGAGCACATCGGGCTTCAAGTCGCTCCACGAGACGCCGGGCGCTGCGGTTACCGAGATGAAATCGCTTCCGAAAAAAACGCCTTGCACGTCGCCAAGCGAGAAAAGCGCGTCGGCAAGCGGAGAGGCTTCGGCCTCTTCAGGAGTCGCAAAATCGCGCGTGCCCATGTCCATGACCTTTCGGCCGGGGAGGAATTTCAGGGTCGCCGGATTGGGCGTGGCTTCGGTTTCTATCAGCATGGCTGCTATTTGGGGCCGTGGGCCACAAGGATCAAGTAGGGATTTCTGCGGCCCCCTCAGCGCATGGGAAGCGCCCCCATGGAGTCGTCCAGTATCGAAAAGAGGACCGATTTGATCTTGTCGTGCATCTGCATGGGTGCCAGGAAAAGGCGGATTGATACTGCACCCCGGTCACGCGTGACGATGTCGGCGCGGCAGCAGACCGGTCCTTTGCCCGCCAGTACATGCGAAACATGCAATTCGCACCGCCGCCGCGAATCTTCTTGAAACAGTCCGCAAAAGGCCGCTCCGGCGAGATCGACCGCGCGTAGGCGGAGCAAACGGGTCAATGAGGAGTGGATCTGGATAAGCCTCCCCTCAATGTCGATCTCACCCACTGCGCAGCCACGCATCATCGACAATAATTGTTCCTGGGCCTGCCGCCGGGCATTCAGCTCTTCTGTTTCCGTTGTTGAGGTAATGTTCGTGGCGAAAAAGGCGCCCCCGCCGGGGAAGGGAACAATTTCCGCCTGGTGATGACCGCCCGCTGTCAAAGCGATGGTCATGCTGCCGCCCAGTCCGCTCCCGAGCATCTTCTTGGCGGAACTGGCGATCCGGCGACCGGCTTCCCCAGGGAAAAGCTCATGGAGCGCAAGCCCGGCAATGTCCGCAGGGTTGCGTTGGAAGAAGGCCGCGGCCGCGCCATTGATCCGCACGACATTCTGATCCTGATCGAACTGGATGAAGAGACCGGGAATCGTCGCGAGCACTATGTCGAGTTGCGCCCGCAGCCTTGCCTCCCGTTCGTCCTGGCTGCCTTGTGCCGCAAGCAATTCGCCATAGCGTTCCAGCGACAATAATATGGAGCGGGGGCGTCCATGGTGGAGGATGGTTACTGGCTGTTCATTGCTGCGGTCCTGCCAGACCGAGAAGTGCCGCACGATCTCTGTGGCGGGAACCATTTGCCCGCTGGCCAGGCTTTGCTTGCGCCGGGTGCTCGCCATGTGACTGGCATAGCTTTTTTCCGGCTCCGGTTTTTACGGATTGGGACCGAATTGGAGATAGCCGAGCCCAGCCATTTTGCACTTCTTCCCAAAGCCTTGACTTCCAGCCTTGCAATCCACCCATGACTCAGCCATATGCAGCGCCGCGCAGCAAAGAGCGGAGGACCGCTCTGGAGCAATTGGCAGCGTGATCGCCCGCTTGAGATAAAGCGGACCGGCCAATGACTAGGCGCATTGCTTTGAGGCTTCCCTTTCACGCGGGTCGTTTCGTTACCCGCGAAGCTTGGACGCACGCCCGGACTGGGCCTGTGGCCAGGTTCCCGCCTGTTTGAGAGTAAACACAGTTGACCAATTTCACGGATCTTGGCCTTGCCGAGCCCATTTTGAAGGCCCTTTCGGCCAAAAATTACAATGATCCTACCCCCATCCAGAAGCAGGCCATTCCGCCGCTTCTGGAAGGCAAGGACCTTTGCGGCATCGCGCAGACCGGCACCGGTAAGACGGCGGCTTTCGCGCTGCCGTCGCTGCACTATTTTCATGAAAATCCGAAGCCCAGGCCGCTTGCAAGCTGCCGCATGCTGGTGCTCTCCCCGACCCGCGAACTGGCAGCGCAGATCGCGGAAAGTTTCCGCACTTATGCCCGTTTCATGCACCTGTCGGTGGAGACCGTGTTCGGTGGGGTACCCATCGGGCGGCAAATCAAGAAGCTTCAGGCCGGAGTGGACATTCTGGTCGCAACGCCCGGCCGTCTGCTCGACATCATTGATCAAAAGGCATTCCACCTGCGCGACGTCGAGATTTTCGTGCTCGACGAGGCGGATCAGATGATGGATCTCGGCTTCATCCAGCCCTTGCAGCGGATCGACAAGCTGTTGCCCCGCAAGCGGCAGAGCCTGTTCTTTTCCGCCACCATGCCCAAGGCGATCGCCGAGCTTGGGGACCGCTTCCTTACCGATCCGGTGAAGGTCAGCGTCGCTCCCCAATCAACCACGGCAGAACGGGTGCGTCAGTTCGCCACCTATGTAAGCCAGGCCGAAAAGCAGGCGCTGCTGACACTGACCGTCAAGAGCGAACCCATTGACCGGGCGCTCATCTTCACCCGCACCAAGCACGGGGCCGACCGGGTGGTGCGTTTCCTGGAAGGTGCAGGGATCGAATCCGTCGCCATTCACGGCAACAAGAGCCAGGGCCAGCGGACAACGGCGCTCCAGGCTTTCCGCCAGGGCCGGGTGCGGCTGCTCGTCGCGACGGATATCGCGGCGCGGGGGATCGACGTTTCCGGCGTTTCCCATGTGATCAATTTCGAGCTGCCCAATGTCCCTGAGCAATATGTCCATCGCATCGGCCGCACCGCGCGCGCCGGGGCAGAGGGCATCGCGATCAGCTTTGTCGCCGATGATGAGCGGCAATATCTAAAGCAGATCGAGCGGACAACGCGCGTGCGGTGCGAGATCGTGCCGCTGCCCGAGAATTTTGCTGAAGCAGTGCGCAATCTTCCCAAGCCGGCTCCCGCCCGCAAGTCCGGCGGCCGGCCCGAGGGGCAGAGAGCAAGGGACGATCGTCCTCGCGCTCACACCGAAAGCCGGGGCCGCCCTGACCGCGCCCACCGACAGGAAGGTCCCCGCCCCGAAGGCGAAGGCCAGCCCAAGCGCCCCTTCCGCCGACGGAAGAATGTAGGCGCGCATAAGGGCGCGGTGCGGAAATTCGGTGAGCGGTAGGTAAGGTCGATCCTTACGGTCGTTGAGGAAAAACAGCCGTCGTCTCTGCCTACGCAGGGACGACGAAAAACAGGTCAGGTGGAACGTTTCACTTTCCCCCGTTTTTGCCGTCAATCCAGCACCACCGCCCATTCCCAGCGCAACGGATCGCCGTCCATCACTTCGACACCCTTTACGGCCAGGGCGTCGCGGATGGCGTCGGAGGTGGCGAAGTCCTTCGCCACCCGAGCGGTCTGGCGGCGGTCGAGCTCTGCCTCAATCTCCTCCTCGGAGAGGATGGCATCCTTCGGCCGGAAGCGCAGGTCAGCGCGGCTGATCGTCAGCAGTTTGAGGCCGAGTGCCAGATCCATGGCGGCGGCAAGGCGGAGCTTGTCGTCCACCGGAACCTTCTTCATCGACAGCGCCTCCTCCAGCAGGGGCAGGGCGCGCGGAACCATGAGATCGTCGCTGAGTGCTGCGTCGAATTGTTCAAGCAGTGGCTGGAGCTTTGGATGGAGGCCGGTAACCAGTGCCGCTCTGTCCTGCGATTGCCACGCCGTTTCTTCCGCCCGCGCCTTCAGCCCCTCGACGGCCATGATCATGCGCTTGAGCCGCGTGAGAGCGGCCATCAGAGTTTCAGGCGAGAATTCCAGTTCGCTCCGGTAATGCGCCGACAGGCACAAGAGGCGGTAGGCGAGGGGATGGACGCCCCGGTCGATCAGCGAGAAAAGGGTGGTGAAACCGCCCTTTGACTTGGACATCTTGCCGCCACGGTCGACCAGGAAATTATTGTGCATCCACCAGTTGGCGCCGGTCTTCGCGGTGCCGGTATAGGCCTGGTTCTGCGCGATTTCGTTGGGGTGATGAATTTCGCGATGGTCGATCCCGCCGGTATGGATGTCGAACTGCTCGCCCAGATATTTCATGCTCATGACCGAGCATTCGAGATGCCAGCCCGGCGCGCCCTTGCCCCAAGGCGAGTCCCATTCCATTTGCCGCAGTTCGCCCGGAGCGGACCTGCGCCAGATGGCGAAGTCGCTCGGATGGCGCTTGCCCTCGACGGCTTCGATGCGGGCATGGGCCGCGTCATCGCGCCCGCCCGCCAGCGCGCCATAATCAGGAACGCTGGTGCTGTCGAAATAAAGGCCGCTCTCAAGCTGATAGCAATGTTCTGGCGCAATGCGTTCGGCGTAGGTGAGCATATCGCCGATATGATCCGTCGCCACGGACCATTTGGCCGGTTCAATGATGTTGAGATCGCCGATATTCTGCTTGAAAGCAGCCGTGTAGTGAGCAGCGATATCCCAAATGCTTTTCGCCTGCGCCTTCGCAGCCGCTTCCATCTTGTCGTCGCCCGCATCCGCGTCTGAAGTCAGGTGCCCGACATCCGTGATATTGATGATGTGCGTGACCTCATACCCCTTCCAGAGCAAGGTACGGCGCAGCGTGTCGGTGAAGACATAGGCGCGCAGGTTTCCAAGATGGGCATAGTTGTAGACCGTCGGGCCGCAGCTATAGACCCGCACATGGCCGGGGGTGATCGGCACAAAGGGCTCGATCTGGCGCGTTAGGCTGTTGAAGAGGCGCAGCGGCGCTCCGGTGGGGGTCTCGGTCATGGGGGAGTCTTTGGGGGTGTCGGCGGACAAAATCAACGCCCTGTTGAAAGTTCAACAAGCCTGCCCGCAAAATCAATATTTGGTCGAAAGTTGGGTAAGCGGCCAGCGAAAGCGTCTTGCATAAATCCGTTCCCCCTTACTCCGTCGTCCCTGCGCAGGGACGACGGAGGAAGGGGGCACTTAGTCCTCGTCGAACAGGCTGGCGAGTTGCTCGACCATGGTGCCGCCGAGCTGTTCGGCGTCCATGATCGTGACCGCACGCCTATAATAGCGGGTCACGTCGTGGCCGATGCCGATCGCAATAAGCTGGACGGGCGAGCGGTTTTCGATCCAGTCGATCACCTGACGCAGATGGCGCTCCAGATAGGTGCCGCTGTTGACCGAAAGCGTGCTGTCGTCCACGGGCGCGCCGTCGCTGATGACCATCAGGATACGGCGGTCCTCTACGCGGCCGATGAGGCGATTATGGGCCCAAAGCAGCGCTTCGCCGTCAATATTCTCCTTGAGCAACCCTTCCCGCATCATGAGGCCAAGATTGCGTCTTGCGCGGCGCCAGGGCTCGTCCGCCTTCTTGTAGATGATGTGGCGCAGGTCGTTGAGACGTCCGGGCTGCGGCGGACGGCCGGCGGCCAGCCAGTCTTCGCGCGATTGCCCGCCCTTCCAGGCGCGGGTGGTGAAGCCCAATATCTCCGTCTTGACGCCGCAGCGTTCCAGCGTCCGGGCAAGGATGTCCGCGCTGATCGCGGCAATGCTGATCGGGCGGCCGCGCATGGAGCCTGAATTGTCGATCAGCAATGTCACCACTGTGTCGCGGAATTCGGTGTCCCGCTCTGCCTTGTAGGACAGGCTGTGCGTGGGATTGACCACCACCCGAGCGAGACGTGCTGCGTCGAGCAACCCTTCCTCCTGATCGAAATCCCAGGAGCGGAGCTGCTGCGCCATCAGCCGCCGCTGCAACCTGTTGGCGAGCTTGGTGACGGCCCCCTGCATATGCACCAGTTGCTGGTCGAGGAACCCGCGCAGCCGATTGAGTTCGTCCTCGTCGCACAGTTCGTCCGCAGCGATGATTTCATCATAGGTGGTCGACCAGATCTTGTAGTCGAACTGGGCATTGAGGTCCGCGGGCGGGCGGTTGGGACGGACGGGCATCATGCCCTCCTCGCCCATGTCGCCCGCGTCGCTCTCGGCGTCCGAATCGAACTCCTCGCTATATTCCGTTTCGGTCTGGTCGCCTTCGCCCTTATCCTGCTGCTGGCGGGAATCTACAGACTGGTCGCTGTCGCCTTGGCCCTCCTGATCCTGGTCGCCATCCTGCTCGTCTTCGCCTTCCTGCTCTTGCTCCTCGGACCCTTCATCTTCGGCCTGCTCCGGCGGAACTTCGGCATCAACCAGTTCAAGATGTTCAAGCAATGCGGTGCTGAGTTTCTGGAACGCCTGCTGATCGTCGAGGGCTAGACCTAGAGCGTCGAGATCGGAGCCGGCCTTGTCCTCGATCCATTCACGCACCAGTTCGACACCGGCCCGGGCGCTTTCGGGGGGATGTTGCCCGGTGAGCCGCTCGCGCACGATCAAGCCCACTGCCGTCGACAGCGGCACCTCATTCTTGCCCCGGGCCCGGCTGATCGGGTCGGAACGCATCCGCATGTCGAGCGCGTGATTAAGATTGGCGGCAACCCCGGCCATCTGCCGTGAACCGATCGCCTCTACCCGTGCCTGCTCCACGGCATCGAAAACCGAGCGGGCGATGGCATCCGCCGGGGCGCCCCGTGCGTGCAGCGCCGCATTATGATGGCGGACCTTCAGAGCGTAGCCGTCGGCAAAGCCGCGCGCTTGGGCGACCTGATCGGGGGGCAGGCTACGGGCGGGCATGGGCACGCGGATGTGCTTTCCCGCACTATGCGGCGGGTCCGCGCTGAAGTTCAACTCCACCTCGGGGTCCGCAGCCACCGCCCGCGCCGCGCCGCCGAGAACAGTTTTGAACTCATCCAGGGCAGAGCGTTGGGTCACTTATCCGGCACGCCCCACAACGCTCTCAGGCAGGTCTTCGCCGAACACCCGCTGATAATATTCCGCCACCAGCGTCCGTTCCGCCTCGTCGCATTTGTTGAGGAAGGACAGGCGGAAGGCAAAGCCCACGCTGTTGAAGATGAGGGCGTTCTGGGCCCAGCTAATGACGGTGCGCGGGCTCATCACGGTCGAGATATCGCCATTGATGAAACCGCGACGGGTCAGATCCGCCACCTTGATCATGTTTTCGACAGTCTTCTTGCCGCCCTCATGATCATATTCGCCGGATTTGGCCAGCACGATCTGCGCCTCGGTCACGGCGGGCAGATAGTTCAATGTCACGACGAGGTTCCAGCGGTCCATCTGGCCCTGGTTGATCTGTTGGGTGCCATGATAGAGGCCGGTCGTATCGCCCAGCCCGATCGTGTTTGACGTCGCGAACAGGCGGAACCAGCGGTTCGGCCGGATGACCCTGTTCTGGTCGAGCAGCGTCATCTTGCCGTCTGTTTCCAGGACGCGTTGGATCACGAACATCACGTCCGGACGGCCCGCGTCATATTCGTCGAAAACCAGGGCCACCGGATGCTGGAGCGCCCAGGGAAGCAGTCCCTCCTTGAACTCCGTCACCTGCTGGCCGTCGCGCAGGACGATCGCGTCGCGGCCGACAAGGTCGATACGGCTGATATGAGCGTCCAGATTGATGCGGATGCAGGGCCAGTTCAGCCGGGCCGCCACTTGCTCGATATGGCTCGATTTGCCAGTGCCATGATAGCCTTGAACCATCACGCGGCGATTGTGCGAGAAGCCTGCAAGGATCGCCATCGTGGTGTCGGGATCGAACACATAGGCGGGATCGATGTCCGGCACGCGCTCATCAGCTTGAGAGAAGGCTGGCACCTCCAGGTCGATGTCGATGCCAAAGCACTTGCGCACATCGATCATCCGGTCGGGCGCGTCCATCAGCGTCTCGGCGCGCGTGTCGGGCTGGGCGTTCGGGATATCGGTCATGTGAGTCTCACTTTGAATGTCCTTCCGCCCTAACGCACTTTGGCGGAGCATGTCGATATTTTGCAGTGCACCCTATTGTGGCTTCCAGTGCGCTAAATAATGCGCTCAGGCAAAGGCCGGAGCCTTTTTCAGGTGGGTATAGGCAGAAATCACATCCTGCAAAGCCTTCTCAAAACTCCGGTCCCCACCATTTTTGTCTGGATGATATTTACGGACCAATTCGGTATAGCGGGCCCGCAAAGCCTTTCTGTCCGCATCGGGTGGTAGCCCAAGTGTTTGCAGTGCCTTGCGGTCATCGCCAGACAGGGGCTTGTCATCCTGGCGTGCTCGCGCTTCCTTCAGCCTCTCCTGAAACCTTGCGCCGATGGCATCCAGTGGATCAGTAAAATCCTGCCAGCGGGGAGACGGGGAGGCGGCGTTCGATGAGAAAGCCCGTGTCTCGCGCTCCCAACCGGCATAGGGCCGCTGCGCCGCATGAATTTCTTCGGCCGTCATGCCCGCAAAATAATTATAGCCCTGGTTGAATGCACGCACATGATCCAGGCACAGCCAGCGCCATGCGCCGGGATCATCCGAACGGCCCTCGCGGCCCCCTTCGGGAGGCGCGCGAAATTCGCCCGCTTCCTCGCAGCCCGCGACGGCGCAGGGTTGCTCCCGTCCGCCGACGCGCCCGTGAAAGCGGCCTTGCCTCACCCTTTGCTCTGTTGGATTGCCTGCCAAAATTGTGCCGATACATGCTTAAAAGAGAAACCAAAGAAGATATATAGGACCGATGACCCAATCATCAAAAGGCCCCGTGGCCACAGAAATCGAACAAAGGCTGCAATCCGCCCTGTCTCCCCTGCACCTCGCCGTCATAAATGACAGCGCCCAGCATCGCGGCCATATGGGCGATGACGGCACGGGGGAAAGCCACTTCACAGTCGAAATCGTTGCGGCCGCCTTTGCGGGACAGAGCCGTGTCAGCCGTCAGCGCATGGTGAACAAGGCGCTTGCCGATGTGCTGGCGGAAAAGGTCCATGCCCTCGCGATTAAGGCGAAAGCGCCGGGCGAATAACCACCCACATAAGGGACGCTATCATGACCGAATTGCCTATCGTTCAGACGATTGTGCCTGTCACGCACGATCTGGGGGACTTCCGCGTTCATCGCGCGCTTCCGTCGCGCGACCGGACTATGGTGGGGCCGTTCATTTTTTTCGATCAGGCGGGGCCGGCGAAATTGGAGCAGGGGCAGGGCATCGACGTGCGGCCTCATCCCCACATCAATCTTGCAACCGTGACTTACATGTTCGAGGGCAGCTTCCTGCACCGGGATTCGCTGGGTTCGTGCCAGTTGATCGAGCCGGGTGCGGTCAATCTGATGACGGCGGGCAGCGGCATTGTCCACAGCGAGCGTTCGCCCGACGAGGACCGGGCGAAAGCGGCGAAACTTTCTGCCATCCAGACTTGGCTGGCGCTGCCGGATGGGCAGGAGGAGATGGATCCGGCCTTTGAACATGTGCCGGAAACGGCCCTCCCTGTGGTAGAGGCGCATCGCGCCCGCGCGCGGGTGATCATGGGAAGCCTTTGGGGCGAAACGGCTCCTGTCACGACTTACGCGAACACCATCTATGCGGATATCAGCCTTCAGCCCGGCGCCGCCATTCCCATCGATTCCGACGCGGAGGAGCGTGGTATTTACCTTGCGGGAGGGGACGCGGCGCTCGACAATCTGCGCCTCAGCCCGATGACGCTCTACGTCCTTCGCCCCGGCCTGGGTGCTACATTGCGCAGCGTTGACGGTGGCCGGGTGATGCTGTGCGGCGGCGAGGCTTTTTCCACGCCCCGCCATGTATGGTGGAATTTCGTGTCCTCAAGCAAGGACCGGATCAAGGCCGCAAGCGAGGACTGGACAGCGGGGCGGTTCGAAAAAATACCCGGCGATGCGGAGGAGTTTATCCCGATCCCCAAGGGAACGCCCAAGACGGTGAGCTATCCATAGCAAAGGGAACTCTCAAAAGCTAAGTTCCGTCGTCCCTGCCTTCGCAGGGACGACGGAACTTCGGCAATAAAGACAGCCTCGACCGGCTATTTGCTCACTCGCCAGATAATCCCGCCGATGTCATCGCTGACCATCAAGGCCCCGGTGCGATCCACCATCACATCGACCGGACGCCCGCGGGCCTGATCCTCTCCTGATAGAAAGCCTGTAAGAACGTCCACCGGCTTCCCCTGCGGCTTGCCCTTTGCATCGAACTTCACGAAAACCACTTTGTAACCGGCAAGCGGCTTGCGGTTCCAACTGCCGTGCAGTCCCACAAAAGCGCCATTGCTGAACCCGTCGCCCAACTTCGTGCCAGTGGCGAATGTCAGGCCCAGCGGAGCAGTATGGGCACCAAGGCCATAGTCGGGCCGGTGGGTATATTCCCTGAGGTCAGGCCGCTCGGGCTGGACCCTTTTATCCTCATAGCCGCCCCAATAATTCCAGGGCCAGCCATAGAAGGCTCCGAACTCAACGCGCGTCAGATAGTCGGGAACCAGATCGCTGCCCAGCATGTCCCGTTCGTTGACGACGGCCCAAAGCTCGTCGCTGCCGGGCTTCCACGCCATCCCGACGGGATTGCGAAGGCCGCTTGCGAAGATCCTGTAATCGCCGGTCTGGGGATTGACCTCCAATATGGCGGCGCGATTGTCTTCCTTGTCGAGGCCATATTCAGCGATGTTGCTGGCGGACCCGATCCCGACATAAAGCCGCGATCCGTCCGGACTGGCGAGCAGGCTGCGGGTCCAGTGGAAGTTCGGCTGCTGCTTGGGCAGGTTCAATATCTTGCGGCCCTTGCCGCTGATCTTCGTCTCCCCTTCCTTATAGGGAAAGGCCATGAGCGCGTCAGTGTTGGCCACATAAAGCGTCCCGTTCACCAGCGCCATGCCATAGGGCGAATTCAGCCCCTGCAGCAGGACGTGCCGCCCTTCGGCCTTGCCATCGCCATCGGCATCGCGCAGCAGCGTGATCCGGTTCGGAGAAGGCGAATCAGCAGCCGCTTCGCCCATCAGGAAACGCATGACGATGCCCGTCACCCCACCTACTTCCCGCGGGGGACTGGCGGTTTCCGCGACCAATATGTCGCCATTGGGCAGACGAAGCAGGGAGCGGGGGTGGGCCAAGCCCTCGGCAAAGCGATCCACCTTCAGGCCCGCTGCGGCGGCGGGCTTTTCACCCGCTTTCCATCCGGTCATTTCGGGGATCTTCACGGTGGGCACCATTTCACGCCGGGCGGCAGTGATGCGAGGCTCCCGGCCGGAAAGCTGCTCCACCGTTAGCCGCGCCGTATCTCCGCGCGAAAGATAGAAGAAGACCCCGACCGCGATCGCGAGACAGAGCAGAAGGAACATGAATATGTGCTTGAGCATGGCGCACTAACTATGCGCTTGTGCGGCAGCGTTCAAGCAGGCGCGGTCTTATTTGTGCCGGTCGCGCAACCACATGGCAAGGGCGATGGCAAGGCCCAGGCCGACCCCCGCCAGCAGTCCGATCGTCGGCTGGCCCATTAAACCTCCGGCGATGACGCCCGTTATACACAAAAGCGCTATGATGGAGCCCGCGCCCCGAGGCGAGCCTGGCTGTTTGTCTGTCATTGGGCTCCTTTGGCATGGTTCAGCATGGGACACCAGATGTGCCGGAACGGGATGGATGTCCCGCTTTGGCATTTGGCTAACGTCGCTTTGACCATCATGCTGCGCTGCAATAGGCGGGACGCGGGAATTGGCACGCGGGTTGAATAGGTTTGCCCCGATCGATCTTCGACATCTTTCGGGAGTTGTGAATTGCTGGTGCCTTATCTGTCTAGCCGGAAGAGTTTCGAGGATGCCCAGGACCTGATTTCCCGCTTCGGCGACAATGCGGGCTTTGAGGCCGCCGCGCGCGCGGATCGCAGCCGGGATCTCGGCAATCACATTCACTTCTGCCATTGGCGCCAGATCGAGCGCCTCATCATCCTGTTGTCAGTGGACGATGTGGTCGGCACGGTGCATTGAAGTCACCTGGACTGTTCAGGCCCATTCGTCTCCGTTCGTGTCGAGACACGTTGCACTGAGGCAATATCCCTCGACTTCGCTCGGGACGAACGGCTTCATTCAGTCAGCCCTAAAGCCGCAGACCGGCCGTCTCTTCTAATCCCGCGAGTATGTTAAGGTTCTGCACCGCCGCCCCGGCCGCGCCCTTGCCCAGATTGTCAAGGGCCGCCACCAGCCGCGCCTGACCCGAGCGTTCATTGCCAAAGACGAAGATCTCCAGCCGGTCCGTCGCGCCTACCTGCTCTATTTCAAGCTTGCCCAAGGCTTCGCAGTCCTCCCTGCTTGCAACCCGCACCAAGGGTGACGCCTCATAGGCAGCCGCCAGCGCCTCGCGCAGCGCCTTGGGCGAGAGTGCCCCAGGCATAGCGCAAAGCTGCAACGGCACTTCGACCAGCATACCCCGGTAAACGCGAGCCACGGCGGGGGTGAAGAGCGGAGCATGTTTGACGCCTGCATGAAGCTGCATCTCAGGCACATGTTTATGCCCAAGGCCCAGCGCATAGGCACGGTAGGCCGTTTCGGCGGGCTGAGGCGCGGTTCCGGCTTCAAACTCCGCGATCATCGCCCTGCCGCCGCCCGAATAGCCCGATACCGCATTGACGGTAAGCGGCCAGTCGGCGGGGATCAGCCCCTCCCGGACAAGCGGCCGCACCAGCGCCAGAAAGCCGGTGGGATAGCATCCTGGATTGGACACCCGCGCCGACCCCGACAGGCGCTGCCGCATATCGGGCTCCAGTTCGGCAAAGCCATAGGTCCAGCCCTCAGCTACCCGGTGGGCGGTGGAGGCATCGATGACCTTGGTCCGGTCATTGTCGATCAGCGACACTGCCTCCTGCGCCGCATCGTCGGGAAGGCAGAGGATCACTATATCGGCGTCGTTGAGCGCTGCCTTGCGTGCCGCTGCGTCTTTCCGCTCGGCGTCGGATAGGGTGATGAGCGAAAGCTCGCTGCGCCCCTTCAGCCGATCACGGATCTCGATACCTGTAGTGCCAGCGGCGCCGTCGATAAATATCTGTGTCGTCATAAGCTGATCCTTCTGCGCGCCAGCACGGGCAGCGCATGCCCATCCTCCAGCCGCTTCACGACATCCGCCAGCGGTTCAGTGGTGACCTGCATCCAATGAGCATTGGCGTGGATCAGCTTCTCGCCGTCCGCCATGAAGCCCACATGGCCCGGGAAAAATATGATGTCGCCTCTCCGCAATTCGCCGCCGGGCTCGATCTCTTCCCCCAGCGCCGCCATTTGTTGGTCGGTATCCCGCGGAGCCGCGACTCCACAGAGCGAAAGGCACAGTTGAACCAATCCCGAGCAGTCGACGCCGTCGCTGCTGCGGCCGCCCCACAGATAGGGAGCGCCGGTAAGCCGCTCGGCAATGCTGACTGGGTCGCTTTCCACGGCGTCCATGGCCGAAAGGTGCCGCAGATGGATGAAGCCGCTGCCTGTCTTCAGGAAGTTGCCCTCTACCTCACCCGCCACCCGGCTCCCCATGGGCAGCCGCGCCTGTTCAGCGGACTTGATATTGGCCTCTGCAAAGACCAAAGCCGCTGGCACCGTTACGACATGGGTGGGTTGGAGCGGTACGCCCAACAGGGACACCGGAACATAGCCGACATAATGGTCGTGCGCGCTGTATCCCCAGGCCCAGCCACCCGCGACGTCAATTGCCTGGAACAATTCGCCATGAAGCAGTTCGGACACGGCGGTCGATTCAGGATCCGCCTTCGAACGGATCGCCGTTCGGGGAAAGCGAAGGGAAAGTGCTTGCGGGCAGGAATAATGGGGCGCGAAATAGCGGCCCGCAAGCGCGACGTCCGCCAGGTCGCCGCGAATGGCGTTGACCCGCCGGTCCAGCGCTATGGAGCGCCCGGTCAAAGTGAAACGGCTCCGGCCCGCCTTAGCTTGCGACCCGCCTTTTACCCCAATGTTCACCGCTTGGTTCAGCGATGAAGCGCTCGAATCCGTCAAGAAAATGCGCCCCTTTCGACGTCCTGGTTATGAAGATGTTGCGGCGGTCCGCTTCATCCCGCTCGCGGCGCAGATAGCCGAGAGCACCCAGCTTGTTCAAGGCACGAGTAATGACAGGCTTCGAAACATTGAGTTGGTCAGCCAATCCACGCACTGTGTGCGGTCCTGGCATGATGTACACAATCATCATCAAGGCCATTTGGCGATTGGTGAGATCGGGCTCCCCCGACCGCACATAGTCGACAAGCGTCCGCATCCAGTTGCCCAGAGCAGGTCCGGTCAACGGCGCCGATTCGTTCAAGTCGGCTTTGGCGCTATGCTTGTTCATGCGCATCCAACGCACCAGATGCGAACCGGTTGCGAAACGGACTGCAAAAAAGGATTTGATCTGGAGGAAAGCCGGGCAGGGTTCCGGGCGTGCTTGGGGAAAACGGATTATTTCTGGGCGGCGCGCGTGCGGGCGAGGAGAATCGCGCCGTCCAGCGGATCCCCAAGCGGTTCGGACAGACGCGCGCGAAGGCTGGCGGCGAGCCAATCCCGCATCCTGGTCGCCACCCCTCCCATGATGCAGCAGCGGGGGGCGCCAAGATCGAAAAGGGTACGGATGATGTTGTCGACGCGCCTGGCGGACTCCTGCACGATCAATTCCGCGATCGTGTCCCCCGCGGTCGCGTGGTCCAGCACCATTGGAGCAAAGGCGCCATAGTCGGCGGGCGTGGCTCGGGTTGTCCAGTCGACGATTTCCCCGGCGGAACCCTTGAACCGGTCCAGTACCTCAAGCGTCATGGCGGAATGCTCAATGCGTCCGTCGCGCGCCCATAGCGCCCGGCGGATGGCGCGCAGGCCAAGCTCGGCGCCACTACCTTCGTCCGAAACCGGAAAGCCATAGCCGCCGATGGTGAATATCCTTTCGCCCACACGGGCAAAGCCGACGCTTCCAGTGCCGACGATAACGACTGCGCCGTCACCGCCGGCATGAGCGCCGAGATTGGCAATTGCCGCATCGCTTGCAAAGGCAATGGAGCGGAAGGGGAATACATGCCCCTTGAGGCCCTCCAGAACGCCCCGGCGGTTGAGCCCGGCCATGCCGAGGCCCGCATATATGCTGGAAATCTTGGCAGGGCCGAGGCCGGCCTGAGTAAGCGCCTGCGACCAGGCCTCCTCAATGGCCAGCAAGCCGCTTGGCAAGCCAGCAGGGGTATTGGCTGGTCCTCCCTTGCCTGTACCCAGCACCTGGCCGTCCCCGGACACGAGCCTTGCCCGTGTATGGGTGCCGCCCGCATCGATTCCGAGATATAATTCCATGATCTGATGGAATATCCTGATGAGCGGTTGCGGCCAAGGAGAGACTGTCATGTCCACGGAAGCAAAGGGCGCCCGCTACGCCGATCTGGACCTTTGGCCGACCAGTGAAGCCGTTATGGCGATGCTGGAAGGCCAGCTTGGCGCGGGTGCAGCGGTGCTGCCGCAGACCGAAGCCATCGCGCGGGCCGCTGACGAGGCGGCCGCGCGGCTTCGCGATCGGAGAGGACGGCTCATCTATGTGGGTGCAGGCACCTCGGCGCGAATAGCGGTTCAGGATGGCGTCGAACTAGGCCCCACCTATGGCTGGGACAGCGAGCGCACGGCCTATCTGATCGCGGGCGGGACCGATGCTCTCCTTTCCAGCGTCGAGGGAGCGGAGGATGATTTTGCGGCGGGGGAGGGCGGGATGCTCGGCTTGGGGCCGGGCTCGAATGATGTCGTCGTGGGTCTCGCTGCGAGCGGGAGGACGCCCTATACCCTTGCTGCTGTCCAGGCGGCGCTTCCGGGCGGGGCCCTGACGATTGGCATTGCCAATAATGGCGGAACGCCACTGCTGCAGATGGTGACCCATCCCATCCTTTTGGACACGGGCGCGGAGGTGATCGCTGGATCCACCAGGATGAAGGCGGGAACTGCCCAAAAAATTGCCCTCAACCTGTTTTCCACTGCCGTGATGCTGCGCCTGGGGGGGGTCTACAAGGGTTTGATGGTCAGTATGCGCGCGTCAAATGATAAACTCCGCCGCCGCGCCGTTGACATGATATGTGAGATTGCGGGCGTCGGCGCTCCGGTGGCGCAGGAGGCGTTGGCGCAGGCGGATGGCGATATAAAGCTCGCGGCACTGATCGCGCTCGGCGGAAACCCTGCCTCAAGCAGGACAATATTGGCCGAGGCAGAGGGCAATTTGCGGAGCGCCATGCGGAATTTCAAGGCCGGAGAGTGAGCTTTGTTCAACGGGTAATGGCAAGGCCCACCCGGAGACGGGTCATGCGTCTGTCATAATCGAGCAGGCTTTCCCCATAACCAACGAAGCTCTGGCCGAATAAGTAGAATTCAGGCCCGCCGCCAAAGAGGCGCGGCAGGGGATAGGACAGTTCGGTGGTCACCGCGCCCTTGCCCGTGGAAAAATTATACCGGCTATAGGCGGACAGGCGCAGGCCGTCATCCTGGCCGATTTGCACGTTGAGGCCGGTGTTTCCGCGGTAGCGCTGGATATCCGGGTTGCCCGCTCGTCCGCCCACCAGAACCCAGGCGCGAGGCGCCAGCATCAGCTTGTACCCGCCGCCAAGATCGAACATGGCATGGGGCGAGACATAGACATTGTTGACACTTCGCCCCAGATCGCCGGAGCGTCCGTTGGATTCATGCTGTATCCCCGCCTGAACCCCCAGTTGGCCATTGGAGCCGAGGGAAAAGGGGCTGGTGCGATAGAAGAGTTCGGGCAGATAGTTGGCATCGCGGAAGGACGCGTCCGAGGCAATGTCCCAGAACAGCCGCTGCGTGAAACCCAGATAAAGCCCATCATTCCAGGATGAACTGTCCGAGGGCGGCGCCCCTAGAAGGCGGTATTTGAAGCTCAGTTGAACCCGCCATTCGCTGTCCTCGGCGGTGCCGAAGACGATATACATTGGCTCATAGGCCGACAGATTGTCGAAAAAGCCGTTCGCGCCTGCCGTCTTGCGCGCTTGCTGGGCGGGTTTTGATTGGGAAGCCAGTTCCACTTTGCCGGCAGTTGGGGACGAGGGGCTCATCGCCACCTGCTGGGTCGCCCAGAGCGGGATGCTGATGAGCGCCGCGCCTTGACCCTGGCCCGGCGGAGGAGTGAAACGATAGCGGGCGCGCGCAAAGCCCTTCGGCGGGACTGCGATCGTCGCGGGCGTATCCGAGGCACGTTCAAGCCAGACCGGAGACGCTTTGCCAAACATGACCTCAGCTTCGACGCGGTCGGGCAGGGGCATGTCCTTGCTGTCGGGACCATTGTTCAGCAGCAGGAGTTCGACGAGGGCCGACCCGTCCCGATCGATATGCCCCGCTTCGCTGATCAGGATTTCGAAGTCGTCGGCCGCCAATGCAGGAGAGGCGAAGGCCATGACGGCACAGGCTGTCGCCCAAGCAAATCCGTGTTTCATCCCCCTTTGTCACTCCATCACTAAATTATGGCAAAGGTAACGATAAGTGGTAGTGGCCAATCAGGCAAGTAATGTCATTTCACCGGTAAGGTTATACTTTCCAGATAGTGCCATATTGCGCCCTAATGCACATGATAGGCGGTGTAAGGCACCTGCAGATATTGCAGACCCTCGCTCGCCGCGCGGCCGGCCCAGCCCGATGGACGGCGGCTGCCGAAGAGCAACTGGTTGAGGTTGATCCCGATCCCGACAAAGGGCTTCTGACGCCGCTCTTCGCCGCGCCGTTCCTCAGCGGCGGTGAAGCCCGTTGCATAATAGCCCGCGTGAAGCTCCAGGAAGCGCAGGGGGCTTCGCTCCATCCCCTCAAAGCCCGCGAGCTTCAGCGCGAGAATATAGCGCATCTGCCGGTAATGGCGTGTGCCGGAGAAGGTGTATATGTCGCTATTGGGCAATAACAGCAGCCGGAAATCGACCTTCTCGTCCAGCCGGGGCACGCTGTTGCGGAGCACCGAGAAGCCGGCGCCCGCAGCGTTCATCGCAAGGTCCTGGAAGGAAAAGCCACTCGTCTTCTTATGCGCGTCCCAAAGCTCGCTGTAGAGCATCAGGCCCATGGACATGGCGGCGGCGGGGACAGCGGCGTTGGTTGCACCGGTCTTATGCCGGATGCGCGCCTCGATCACGTCGGTCAGCCAATAGGTGTTCCAGGCATGGGCAAGCTTGTCCATGCCAAGATTGACGGTGTCGTCGCCAAACCAGCCCTCATCCTTGAACCGGAAGTCGCGGCCGCCGTCCCGGCTGATCTTCACGATGTTGGAGGCGGTCATCCATGTGAGCGCCAGCCCCAGCTCCCACTTCATAGCGCCGATCTGGCGGCCGAAAGAAACATGTGTTCCACCGTCTCCGGCAGAAGCTTCGGCGGTTTCCTCGGGGCCATAGACCGGAGACGCGGCGGGCGTGTCCTGAAGGCTGGCGGCCTGAAGGAGCAAGGCATCCTGCTGGCTTTGCTCGGGAAGGCTGTAGTCGACCGGAGCCACGCTTCCGGCGTCAAGCGGCGCACCGGCATCAGCGGAGGCAGTTCCCGAATGAAGTGCAAATGTAGCGCCAATCAGAGCCGCAACTTGCTTTACCTGGCGGAAGGACACGCGAAAGCCATGATGATGAACCCCTTTACTGCCCGCGTCCTTAGCACTTCGATGCGCCATTGTGTCAACCATCTATAGCGCTCGATACGGAATTCGCTGGGGGCGGACTGTGGGAAGGTGGCACGTTGAGTTTGAAGGAATTTGCCTGTTGGATAGGCAATTCGTGATGCCGGAATACAAAGAGCCGGACGGGGGCCTTGCGTAAGCCGTCCCCCACTTGCTGTCGTCCCTGTGCAGGCAGGGACCCGCTTCCTTTCTCCCCATTCAACAAAAAGCTGCGTCCCTGCGCAGGGACGAGAGAGAGAGAGACGAGCGTTGCTTCGCATCGCCTCTCCGCCCGGTCCCTCCATGAAGGAGGAGATTAAGCTTCCATCAAAGCGGGGAAGAAGCCTTCATGGGCCGTGCGCAGGTCCGATAGAGCCACCGCTTTTCCGTCCACCTTGATCGCATCGCCGCCGGTGGTGCCGATGCGTTTCACGGGTGCGCCTGCCGCCTCAAGGGCCGACGCGTCGCGGGTGGTGACGATATAGCGGGCCTGGTCTTCGCCGAAGGCCGTGGCGGCGTCAGTTATTGTTTCGAGGGCAGCACCGATGTTTCCGGCCAGCGCCATTTCGGCGAGGGCGACGAGCAGGCCGCCGTCCGAAACATCGTGTACCGCCGTGACTTTGCCTTCCGCAACAAGTGCGCGGACGAAGTCACCATGGGCCCGTTCCTTCGCCAGATCGACAGGCGGTGGGGGGCCGTTTTCGCTGCCGTGGAGTTCGCGGAGGTAGAGGGACTGGCCCAGATGGCCGCCCGTTTCGCCAACCACGAAAATCGCTTCGCCTTCAGCCTTGAAGGCGATGGTGGCCATTTGCCCGACATTCTGTAGGAGGCCGATGCCGCCGATCGCTGGCGTGGGCAGGATGGCGCTGCCGCCGCCGGTCGCTTTGCTCTCATTATAGAGGCTGACATTGCCCGAAACGATCGGGAAGTCGAGCGCGCGGCAGGCTTCGCCCATGCCTTCGAGGCAGCCGGTGAACTGCGCCATGATCTCTGGCCGTTGCGGGTTGGCGAAGTTGAGGCAGTTGGTGACCGCAAGCGGCGTGGCGCCGACGGCGCTCAAGTTGCGCCAGCATTCGGCGATGGCCTGCTTGCCGCCTTCATAGGGGTCGGCATAGCAATAGCGCGGGGCGCAATCAGTGCTGATCGCAATGCCCTTTTGCGAGCCGTGGACGCGGACCACCGCGGCGTCGCCGCCGGGGGCCTGGACGGTGTCGGCGCCGACCTTGTGGTCATATTGTTCCCAGATCCAGCGGCGGCTGGCGATGTCGGGGCTGCCCATGAGCTTCAGCAGGTCGGCGGTGAGATCGGTGCTTTGGGGCACGTCGCAGAGCGGCTTGATACCGGTCCAGGCCTTATACTCGTCGCGCGGCATGGCGGGGCGATCGTAAAGCGGGGCGTCGTCGGCGAGCGGGGCGAGGGGGATGTCGCAGACTGTCTCGCCCTTGTGGATGAGGACCATGTGTCCGGTGTCGGTGACTTCGCCGATGACCGCGAAATCGAGTTCCCATTTGTGGAAGATCGCCTGCGCCTCGGCTTCATGGCCGGGCTTCAGGACCATCAGCATGCGCTCCTGCGATTCCGACAGCATCATTTCATAGGCGGTCATGCCGGTTTCGCGCTGGGGGACCTTGTCCATGTCGAGCCTAATGCCGACGCCGCCCTTGGACGCCATTTCGACGCTGGAACTGGTGAGGCCCGCTGCGCCCATGTCCTGAATGGCGACGATGGCGTCCGACGCCATGAGTTCGAGACAGGCTTCGATCAGGAGCTTTTCGGTGAAGGGGTCGCCGACCTGGACGGTCGGGCGCTTTTCATCGCTATCCTCTCCGAAGTCGGCGCTGGCCATGGTGGCGCCGTGAATGCCGTCGCGGCCGGTCTTTGAGCCGACATAGACAATCGGATTGCCGACGCCTGAAGCTGCCGAATAGAAGATCTTGTCGGTATCCGCGACGCCCACGGTCATGGCGTTCACAAGGATGTTGCCGTCATAGGCGGGGTGGAAGTTCACCTCCCCGCCAACGGTCGGGACGCCGACGCAATTGCCGTAACCGCCAATGCCGGAGACGACGCCGGAGATAAGGTGGCGCATCTTCGGATGATCGGGGCGGCCGAAGCGGAGCGCGTTCATGTTCGCCACCGGACGTGCCCCCATGGTGAAGACGTCGCGCAGGATGCCGCCGACACCGGTCGCCGCGCCCTGATAGGGCTCGATATAGCTGGGGTGGTTATGGCTCTCCATCTTGAAGATGGCGGCCTGGCCGTCTCCGATGTCGACGACGCCCGCATTCTCGCCGGGGCCACAGATGACCTGGGGGCCTTCCGTCGGCAGCTTTTTCAGGTGGATGCGGCTGGACTTGTAGCTGCAATGCTCGGACCACATGACCGAGAAAATGCCGAGCTCCGTCAGGTTGGGCTCGCGGCCCAGCGCGTGGAGGACGCGGTCATATTCTTCAGGGGAAAGGCCATGGTCGGCGACGACCTGCGGGGTGATTTGCGAGCTGGCGGTGGTCATGCGGAGCCCCTTAGCGAAGGCAGGGGGTTTGGGCTAGACCCTTTAGGCTTTCCGTCGCCCCTGGGGCAGGACCACGCCATTGTTAAAAGCGGCTGGAAGACATAGGGCCTTGCCTATGCAGGGACGGCGATCTGCTACAGTGCCTTCACCGCGCCCATATGCGCCTTTGCATTGTGGACATAATAGTCGACGCCCTGGCGCATGCCGGTGACGGCATTGTCGTCCAGGTCGCGCATATATTTTGCGGGGCGGCCGGACCAAAGCTGGCGGTGCGGGATGATCTTGCCGGGCGTCAGCATGGCCCCGGCTGCAAGCATGGCGTCACCCTCTATCACGCAGCCGTCCATGACGATGGAGCCGAGGCCTACGAAAGCACGGTCCTTCAATATGCAGCCGTGCAGCATCACCATATGGCCGATGAGGACGTCATCGCCGATGATGGTGGGAAAACCGCCCGTTCCATCCCTGTCACCGTCGCAATGGACCACAGTGCCATCCTGGATATTCGTGCGCGCGCCGATGCGGATGTAATTACAGTCGGCGCGGATGACGCAGTTGTACCAGATGCTGGCGTCGGGACCGATCTCGACATCGCCGATGATACTGCAGCCCGGCGCGATGAAGGCGCTGGGGTGAATTTTGGGCGTCTTGCCTCCGAACGGCAGGATCACGGGGTCCATCATAAGCCTTTCCATTCAAGCCTGGTGATGCGGTAAACGATAGTTGGGTTGAGATCCTCGCCATAACGCGGATCGATGAAATCGAGATCCGGCCGGCGGAGCATGCCCAGCCTTTTCATGAGCCCCCAACTGGCACTATTGCCTTCGACGGTGAAGGCGACGACATGCGGTGCTTCGAGCGTGGCAAAGGCGTAATCAAGGGACGCGGCTGCAGCTTCCTTGGCATAGCCCTTGCCCCAGCTTTCCTCTCCGAAGCGCCAGCCGATTTCGTGCTGGCCGGTCAGACCGGTTCCTTGTGCATCGACTCTCTTGATGCCGCAGAAGCCAAGCACCTCGCCATCCTCCTTGCGCACCACGATCCAGAATCCGTGACCATGGGTGGCGAAAAAGGCAGTATGGCGCTGATAAAGGGCGGCCAACTGCTCCTCGTTCATGACACCGCCGAGCCAGCGCATAACGGCGGGCGTGTTGGTTGCCTGATGGAAGCGCTTGAAGGCAAGCTCGTCCCAGGTCTGGAGCAATAGCCGCCCGGTTTCGATGACGGTTTCGCTCATGCCAGGAGGCGCGCGGCGTGTAGCGCGTGGTAAGTGAGAACTCCGGCGCATCCGGCGCGCTTGAAGGCCATTAGGGTTTCCAGAACCAGCGCGTCGCGGTCCCCCGCACCCGCCGCGGCGGCGGCCTCGATCATCGCATATTCGCCCGACACCTGATAGGCGAAGACCGGAACCTCGAAGCGCTGCTTCACCTTTGCGATGATGTCGAGATAAGGGAGGCCGGGCTTGACCATGACACTGTCGGCGCCCTCGGCGAGATCGAGCGCTACTTCGCGCAGGGCCTCCTCGCTGTTTGCGGGATCCATCTGATAGGTCTTCTTGTCGCCCTTCAGCAGGCCGCGGGAGCCGACTGCGTCGCGGAAGGGGCCGTAGAAGGCGCTCGCATATTTGGCGGCATAGGACATGATCTGGACATTGAGATGCCCCGCATTCTCAAGTGCCGAGCGGATGGTGGCAATACGGCCGTCCATCATGTCGCTGGGCGCGATAATGTCCGCTCCTGCTTCGGCCTGCACGAGGGACTGGGCGGTCAGCACCTCGACCGTCGCGTCGTTGAGGACGTAGCCTGCCTCATCGATGAGGCCGTCCTGCCCATGGCTGGTATAGGGATCGAGCGCGACATCGGTAAGGATGCCGATGTCCGGCACGGCGTCTTTGATCGACTTGATCGCGCGGCACATGAGATTGCCGGGATTGAGCGCTTCCTTGCCATCATCGCTGCGGCGACCAGGCTGGGTGTTGGGGAAAAGGGCGAGGCAGGGGATGCCTGCGTCGCGAGCGTCCCTCGCGCGCTGCACGATGAGGTCGACGGACCAGCGGGAGACGCCGGGCAGGCTGGCGACAGGCTCCTCCACGCCCTTGCCCTCGGTGATGAAGAGCGGCCAGATGAGGTCCTGCGGACCGATGCGGTTTTCGGCGAACAGGGCGCGGCTCCAGGCGGAGGCGCGGGTACGGCGCAGGCGCAGGGCAGGGTAGGCGGCGTGGGTCATATCCGCCGTTTAGGGCTTGGGAGCAGGGATGCCAATGGGCTTATGGGGGAAAGATTGCCGTCGTCCCTGCGCAGGAAGCGACCCCGCTTAATCTTTATGGCATCATGTTGAAGAACAGCGGGGTCCCTGCCTGCACAGGGACGACGGGGAGCCTGAGTTACCGCAGTTCCTTTTTCGAACCATCGGGAAGGAAAGCGATTTCCTTTGGCTCTTCGCTCAGCTTGATGCGTGGCTTTTCGGCGCTTTGCATTGGTTCCTGAGGACCTGCCCTCAAGCTCTTGAGTTCCGCCAGCCGGTTGCGGAAACGGCGAAGGTCATTGCCAGCAAGCTGAGCCGTCACGGTGAACTTGACCGAGCGCGGGTCGATCGTGCGCCCGTTGCGGTAGAGCTCATAATGGAGGTGCGGACCAGTGGAGAGGCCCGTCGAGCCTACATAACCGATGATCTGGCCCCGGCGCACATGGTCGCCATTATCCGCCACGATCCGGCTCATATGGGCGTAGCCCGTGGCAAGGCCGTTCCCGTGACTGATCTTCACATATTTGCCATGACCGCCATGGCGGCCGGAATAGATGACCCGTCCGTCGGTCGCCGCATAGATCGGCGCGCCATAGGGAGCGGCGAAGTCGATCCCGGCATGCATGCGGCTATAGCCAAGGATCGGATGGCGGCGCATGCCATAGCTGGAGCTTTGCCGGCCGCTGACCGGGCGAGCAAGCTGGCCGCGCTGTTCGCCGACGCCCGATGCCTCGAACCATTCGGTCCGGCCGCCGGTGATCCATTTGAGCAGGTTCACATCCTTGCGGCTGGTGCGCTCAAGACCGGCAAAGAGCAGATCGCCCACTTCCACCTCGCCGGTTTCCGCGCGGCGATAACCAAGGATCATGTCGAATTCGTCCGACGAACTGATGTCGCTGTCCAGCGACAGCCTGCCGGCCAGTGCCTTGAGATAAGCCTGAATGATCTTGGGCGGCGCGCCAGCGGCGCGGGCGGAGCGGTAAAGGCTGGACCCGACCCTGCCCCGGATGCGAAGCGGCGTGTTGTCGACCGCGATGGGTATCTTCGTGACCTGCAGCCTGCCATTCGCCCGGTTGACGGTGATCGCCAGTTCCAGCTTCGCGCGGAAGGCGAGTGCGTCGAGCGGACGCGGCATGTTGCGGGAAGCCCGCCTGCCGAGCCGGATGTCGAGACGGGTGCCCGGCGTCAACGCGCCAATGGAGCCCGACAGGAGGTCCATCACCTGCGATGTGTCGGTTTCGCTGACGCCCGCACGGCGCAGCGCCCGGCTGAAACTGTCGCCATTGCCGATCTGGGCCGTCAGATCGATTTGCGGGCGTTCGGGGGTTTCCTTAAGCGGCACCACGGCGTCGTTCGCAGCCATGTGGCGGCCGGTGTCGCCGCCAAGGCCCAGTGGCGCTATCATCTGGGTGCGCGCTTCGTCGAACTGACGCCCGGTCATTACCGGCTCGGAAACGCCAGGAATAGGCGCAAAGGAAGGCGAAAGATAAAGGGCGCTGCCGCACAGCGCGGCGCAGGTCAGGACACCGCGGAACCATTCGGCCGAACCGATCCGCTGGCCGAGATCGGGAACGAGATCGATTTCCTCGCAATATTCGCGAAGACGCTCCCGCCAGCCCCTCTTGTGCGGAACGGATATGGCATCGGCGAGCGACAGGGATATAGTCGCGCCGCCCTGGCCGTAGCCGAATTCATTCTTCTGAAACAAGATGTTGCATCCCCCGACGGGCCATACCGGAATAAGGAGCCCTTCGCCCAGCTTATCCAAGGATTTTTCTGCTCCACTAAGGTTAAAGTCAATTTAAGATCATGGTAAAGATGGAATCCGTGCGGTGAAACGTGCTTCAGCGCCGATCAGTTACGTTTCATTTCGGAACCATTCCAGAAAACAGTAGGCCGATTATCCTCATCGGTCGTGTCTTGGGACCCCGCTTCTGACTTCCAGGCATATTAGGGAAAAGCTGGGTCCCTGCCTGCTCAGGGACGACGGGAGGGGGATTGTGCTGGAGATTTTTCCCTCGATCCGACAGGCAAAATTGGAACAGCCGGTAAACAATGCTTGCGCCGGACGATGGCATTTCCGACATAGAGTGCATGGCCAGCTTTGCTCGTTCTCCGCTGACCGCCGTGCTTGGTCCTACCAACACCGGCAAGACACATCTGGCGGTCGAACGGATGTGCGCCCATTCAAGCGGCATGATCGGTTTTCCCCTGCGGCTGTTGGCGCGGGAGGTCTATGACCGGGTTGTTGGAATCAAGGGAAAAGACCAGGTCGCGCTGATCACGGGCGAGGAAAAAATCCTGCCCGACAAGGCGCGCTGGTTCCTCTGTACAGCCGAGTCCATGCCGGTGGACAGGGATTTTGCATTCGTCGGTGTCGATGAGGCGCAGCTTGGCGCTGATGCCGAACGCGGGCATGTCTTCACCGACAGGCTGCTGCGGGCGCGCGGGCGCGAAGAAACAATGATCCTCGGATCAGATACGCTGAGGCCCTTGGTGCGGGCGTTGCTTCCAGATGCGGAGATCATTGATCGTCCGCGTTTTTCGACCCTTAGCTACGCCGGATCGAAGAAGCTGTCCCGCCTGCCCAAGCGGTCGGCGGTGGTCGCCTTTTCGGTGGAGGAGGTTTACGCCGTGGCGGAGATGCTCCGGCGGTTCCGGGGCGGTTCGGCGGTGGTCATGGGCGCGCTTTCGCCCCATACCCGAAACCGGCAGGTGGCAATGTTCCAGGCGGGCGAGGTGGATTATCTCGTCGCCACCGACGCCATCGGCATGGGCCTCAACATGGATGTCGCTCATGTCGCCTTCGCTTCACTCAACAAATTTGACGGGCGGCGGGTGCGGAGGCTTTCGGTAACGGAAATGGCACAGATCGCCGGCCGTGCGGGTCGGCATCAGCGGGACGGAACCTTCGGCAGCCTTGCAGGGGAGGGCAGCGAGGCGGCCTTTACCGATGAAGAGATCGAGCGGATCGAAAACCACCGCTTTTCGAAGCTGGACTTCCTTTATTGGCGCGAAGGCGAGCCGCCGATGGAAAGCGTCGATGGCCTGGTAGCCGCCTTGGAGGAAAAGCCGTCCCGTCCAGAATTGCGGCCCGCGCCGGAGGCCGTCGACCTTGCCGTGCTGAAGCGGCTTGCCGATGAGGCCGACGTCATCGGCCGGGCGCGCGGACGAGCGCAGGTACAGCGGCTTTGGGCGGCTTGCGGCCTGCCGGACTTCCAGAAGCTGGGCGCGGAGGATCATGCTCGGCTTGTGCTGCGCATCTGGCGGCATCTGAGCGAAGGCAATGGGCATATCCCGCAGGACTGGTTCGCGCAGCAGGTGGCTCGCCTCGACAGCGTGCAGGGGGATATCGACACGCTCTCTGCGCGTATCGCGGCGGCGCGAACCTGGTCCTATATCGCCCACCGCTCCGACTGGCTGCAACACCCTGCCGAAATGGCCGAACGGACGCGGGTGCTGGAGGAGAAGCTGTCCGATGCCCTGCATGAACGGCTGACCCAGCGTTTCGTTGACCGCCGGACAGCGGTGCTGTTGCGGGAGATCGGCCATGGGGCGGGGCACCTGCCCGTCGATGTGGATGAATCGGGAAGCGTCCATGTCGATGGCGAGTCCATTGGCCAGCTAAACGGCTTTCGCTTTTCGGTTGCGCCGGATGCGCGGCATGCCGATCGCAAGATGCTGCTCGCGGCGGCGGAGCGGCGCCTTGGCGGCATATTGGCGCAACGGGCCGATGAGCTTCTAACTGCCCCGGACAAGGATTTTGCACTGGTGGCGGAGGAGGGGTTCGAACCCGGCATCCGCTGGAAGAATGTGCATGTGGCGACTTTGAAGGCCGGTCTTTCGCTGCTGGAGCCGCGAATAGGGCTGGATGCCGGCATTCTGACTTTGCCCGCCGAGCGGCAGCAGGTCATTTCAGCCAAGCTGTTCGCCTGGCTGGAACGGCAGAAGGCGCGGCACCTGGGGCCGCTTCTCGCGATCGACGGGCAGTCGCGAAAGGCCGATATTCCGCCCACGCTTCGGGCGGTATTGGCCCAGCTTGCCGATGCGGGCGGCCTATTGCCGCGCATGGCGCTGGATGACGCTCTTGGCCATCTCGACCGGCCGAGCCGAGCCCTGCTGCGCAAAACGGGAATCGTCATCGGATCGCTGGACGTCTTCCATCCTGGCCTGCTGAAACCGGGCGCAGTGCGGCTGAGACTGGCTTTGCTCGCGGCGCGGCAGGGACAGTCCATGGCGCAAGCGCCGCATCCAGGCGCGGTGCTCCTGGTCCCGGCAAAGGGTGCCGGGGAACTGGGCGCCCGGCTTAGCGGTTTCAGGCCTTTCGCGGGTCAATATCTGCGCATAGATATAGCCGAAAGGCTGGCGCGGCTGGCCCATGACAAGATTGGAAAAGGGGAGGCGTTTACGCCAGAGGATCCGCAGATCATCTCACTGGGCCTGAATGAAGAGGCGTTCGGCCAATTCATGCGCGGCGTGGGCTTCCGGCCAGCCCGGCAGCCATTCAAGGGCGAAGCCAATTGGGCCTTCCGCGGCCGCCGCCGTTCCGTAAAGGCCAAGCCAGTGCCTGAAGGGCATCATTTTTCTGGCCTCGCGCAACTGCTGGGCCGGCATGGCTAAGGCGCTGGCATCGCAAAAGGGCGCCCCCCAGCATGGCGAGGTACTGCGCATCGATAAATATCTCTGGTTTGCGCGACTGGCCAAGGACCGGTCGGTTGCCCAGAGGATGGCAGAGGCAGGCTATATCCGGGTGAACGGCAGGCGGATCGACCGGTCACACGCCTCTATCCGGCCGGGCGACCTTATCACCTTTCCTTTTGGCCAGCGCGTGCGCATCGTCCGGGTGCTCAGCCTGCCGCACCGGCGGGGACCGGCGGCGGAAGCCGCCCTGCTCTATGAAGAAATAGTCGCGGGCGGTTGAGAAATCATTGCCCTGCCACATGCCGCGACATATTGACGCGCGTCAAAGGGAGGCATAGCAGGGCAACAAATCAGCTTTTATGTTGCCGCGATTTCCTGCGCGCTGGAGGTTCGTCCAGCTCGAAATCGTCATAAGGGGAGCCTATTTGAAATGACCTATGTCGTCACCGATGCCTGCATCCGCTGCAAATATATGGATTGCGTTGAGGTGTGCCCGGTGGATTGCTTCTACGAGGGTGAGAACATGCTCGTGATCAATCCCAATGAATGCATCGATTGCGGCGTCTGTGAACCCGAATGCCCGGCGGAAGCCATTCTGCCCGATACGGAAAATGGCCTGGAGCAGTGGCTGGAGCTGAACGCCAAATATTCCGCCGAATGGCCGAATATCACAACCAAGGGCGAGCAGCCGGCGGATGCGGACGAACATAAGGGAGAAGAAGGCAAGTTCGAGAAATATTTCTCGGCGGAGCCCGGCGCGAATAACTAAGCCTGAAGGATCGCATTTGAGCACTGCTCATCGCGATTAAGTCTTGCGTCGCAAAATGGTGGAAAATATTCTCTGGAAGGAGATTTCCACAGGCTTGCGCACAGAAAAATTGGCCAGCCTGCGCCGTTCCTCGCGCGCGGGCTGGTAATTATATTACGAATCTGCTACATAATGCATTAACCGGCGTTATGGTGTCCGGCGGAGAAAAAATAGGTCGCATGTTCTTTCCTCCCATGACCGCTCCCAGCGGTTCGGCTTCGTACATGGCGCCTGATCTCCTGATGTAGATGGAAAGGTTTTCAAGAATGGCTGCCAAAGCGCTGTCTTTCGATGTTGGCGATTATGTTGTTTATCCGAAACACGGCGTGGGCCGGGTGGTGGAACTGCAAAGCCAGGAAATCGCAGGCATCCAGCTGGAGCTTTACGTTCTGCGGTTCGAGAAGGAGCGCATGACGCTCCGCGTGCCCACCAACAAGGCTGAAAGCGTTGGTATGCGCAAGCTGTCGTCGGACAAGACGCTCGGCGAGGCGCTGGAGACGCTGAAGGGCAAACCCAAGGTGAAGCGCACCATGTGGTCGCGCCGCGCACAGGAATATGAGGCGAAGATCAACTCGGGCGATCTGGTTTCGATCGCCGAGGTGACGCGCGATCTGTTCCGCGCCGACGACCAGCCCGAGCAGAGCTATTCCGAGCGCCAGATTTTTGAGGCGGCCTCGAGCAGGCTGGCTCGTGAGCTGGCGGCGATGGAAGAGGTCGACGAACCTCGCGCGCTCCAGAAGATTTTGCATATACTGAATGAGGCGGCCCCCAAATATAATCGGGAAAAGGTCGACTAAGCCACGGTTCTAGTGGGCGAAAGAGGGCGGTCCCTTTCGAGGGGCCGCCTTTTTTATTGTGTGTTAAGCGCCGGCTGGCATGATGCCGGGATGATCAGGAAAATTCTGGCGGCTATGGCCGGTCTGACCGTCGCGGTGGCGGGACCTGCCTTCGCGGCGCAGCAACAATATAGCGTTACCGATTTCCACACGGTTCGGATGCAGGCGCCTTTCCGGGTGGTTGTGCTGACCGGGAAAGGCAACAGCGCGCAAGGTGAAGGGGCAAGGGATGCTCTCGACCGCGTGTCGCTCAGCGTTTCGGGCGGTGTCCTTACCATTCGAGCGGCGGCGTCGCGCTATGGCGAGCAGAATCGCAATGCCGGAGCGGTCGAGCTTTTGATCAGCACGCCTGCGGTCCGGCGCGTGATCATGGGCGGCGATGGCTCGCTCAGCGTCCATGGCATGAGGGGCGTGCGGGGCGACATCAGCATGGCGGGCAATGGCGATCTGGAGGTGGACGGAGTCGCCGTTGATCAACTGGTGGTGAATAGCGCTGGCGGAGGGCGAATCCGCCTGAGCGGACGGGCTGGGCAGGCGAGGGTTCAGGTCATCGGAGCGGGAAACATCGAGGCGCCGGGGCTGGTGGCTAAGGACCTTGTTCTGGATAGCCAGGGGCCGGGAAGCATCGCGCTCAGCGCTTCTGGTATGGCCGAGGTGACCGTCAAGGGGGCCGGCGACGTGAAGGTCCTTGGACCTGCGGCTTGCAAGGTGAGCCAGGCAGGGAGCGGGCTGGTGGAATGTGGGCGGTGAAGGCAGTTCCCCTCCGCTTGCGGGAGGGGAGAGGAGGTTAAACCCGGTCCGCCTGGATCACGGGTTCAATCGAACGCAGCGCCGAGATGATCCGCATGAGGTGCGCGGTGTCGTGTACCTCTATGTCGATGATGTCCGTATGGAACGGCCCTTCCCGGTTGCTGAGCTGCAGGTTCAGGATGTTCGCCTTGTTAGTGCCGAAGATATTGGCAACGGCAGCAAGCGCCCCCGGTTCATTCTTCAGTATGACGCTAAGTCGCGCGGTGCCGCCGCCCGACTTGGCATCCCAGCTCAAGTCCACCCAGTCCGCATCGGCGCTGTTTTCAAGATTGCGGCAGTCGATGGTGTGAACCTCAATGCCTTCGCCCGGATGGCGCAGGCCCACGATGCGGTCGCCGGGAACAGGGTGGCAGCATTCGCCGAGCTTGAAAGCCACGCCGGGGGTGAGGCCACGGATGGAAATGGCCTTGTGCTGCTGCGGCACGTGGAGATGGTGTTCGGCGTCCATGGTGCTGCCGGGGATCAGCGCCTCCATGACCTCCGCGTCGGAGATGCTGTGCGTGCCGATGGCAAGCATGAGGCTGGAACGGTCCTCCAGCTTCAGGCGCGTCAGGGCTGCGGCCATGGCCTTGTCGCCGATTTCCACCGGCAGGCGGCCCGCAATTTCCTCGAACAGCATTTCGCCAAGCGCGATCATTTCGTCCCGCTGCTTGTGACGGACGAAGCGGCGGATGGCGGCGCGGGCTTTGCCGGTGATGACGAAGGTCAGCCATCCGGGGCTTGGCTCCTGCCCCTCTGATTTGAGGATCTCGACCTGATCGCCATTCTGAAGCTGCGTGCGCAGCGGCACGACGCGGCCATTGACCTTGGCGCCGACGGTCTGATTGCCAAGATTGGTGTGCACCGCATAGGCAAAGTCGACCGGCGTGGAGCCCTTGGGGAGCTGGTGCAGCTCCCCCTTGGGCGTGAAGGCGAAGATGCGGTCCTGGTACATCGCCATGCGGGTATGTTCGAGAAGCTCGTCCGCATCCTGGCTCTGGTCAAGGATTTCGATAAGGTCGCGTATCCACCCCGCCTGGCCATCGGGCCCAGCGCTGCTCCGCTGCTTATAGGCCCAGTGCGCCGCCAGACCAAATTCGCTGTCCCGGTGCATTTCCTTGCTGCGGATCTGGATTTCGATTCGCGCATTTTCATTGTGGATGACCGTCGTGTGCAGCGACTTGTAGCCATTGCGCTTGGGCGTTGAGATATAGTCCTTGAAGCGCCCCGGAACCATTTTGTAGCGCTGGTGAATGATGCCGAGCGCGCGATAGCAGTCCTCGGCACTTTCGGTGATGACGCGAAAGGCCATAACGTCAGTGAGCTGCTCGAAGCTGATATGCCGCTCCTGCATTTTCTTCCAAATGGAATAAGGATGCTTCTCCCGGCCTGAGACCGACACCTTGATCCCCGCACTGCCCAGCAGCAGTTGCAGACCGGAGGCGATGCGGGCGATCTTGTCGCCGCCGCCTTCCTTCAGTTGATCGAGACGCCGGGTGATGCTGGCGCAGGCATCCGGCTCGAGTTGCTGGAACGCCAGAAACTGCATTTCCCGCATGAATTCATACATGCCGATCCGCTCCGCCAGCGGGGCATAGATGTCCATGGTTTCGCGGGCGATGCGCTTGCGCTTTTCCTCATTCTTGATGAAGTGCAGCGTCCGCATATTGTGGAGCCGGTCGGCAAGCTTCACCAGCAGGACGCGGATGTCATCCGACATGGCGAGCAGGAACTTGCGCAGATTTTCTGCGGCGCGCTCATTTTCAGTCTGCGCCTCGATCTTGGAGAGCTTGGTGACCCCATCGACGAGCCGCGCAATGTCCGGCCCGAAATTCTTCTCGATCTCCTCATAGGTGACCAGCGTGTCCTCGATCGTATCATGGAGGAGGGCGGTGATGATCGTCTGGTCATCAAGGTGCAGGCCGGTAAGAATGCCCGCCACTTCAATGGGATGGCTGAAATAGGGGTCGCCGCTGGCACGCTTCTGGCTGCCATGCTTCTGGACCGAGAACACATAGGCGCGGTTGATCAACGCCTCATCGGCGTCGGGATCATAGCGTTTCACACGCTCAACCAGTTCATATTGGCGCAACATCCCCAAAAGGATGTGGGCGATTTTCGCCGCCATGCAACAAAAAATTGCGGCTTTTCGCTACTGCCTGACGATTTGCTGCGTAGGGCCCTGCTGGCGGAGGAAGATCAGCCCAGATTGACTGTGCTTCTGCAAATCACGGCCTTCTTGGGCTCGGCAAAGATCCGGTGCACCATTGGCTCGAAAAAGCTTAGCGGCGCTGTGTCATAATCCCGATCAAAGGCGGCCTGGTCATATTTGTCGACAAATTCTGCCGCCGCTTCAAACCAGGGATGCCCGCGGAAAGCCTCTCGCGCGTCACGGTCGATGCCGATGTGATGAAAAAAGAAATAGCCCTGAAAAATTCCGTGCTGCTGCACAATCCAGTGATTTTGTTCCGAAACAAAGGGCTTCAATACCGCCGCCGGCAAGTCTGCATGATTGTAGATGCAGAGCAGGTCCCCCATGTCGTGCAGGAGCGCCATAACCACATATTCCTCATCCCGGCCGTCCCGATAGGCGCGGGTGGCGGTTTGCAGGCAATGGCTAAGGCGGTCGATCGGAAAACCGCCATTATCGCCTTCAAGAACCCGCAAATGCGCGAGCACGCGTCCGGCCAAGCCACCGGCAAAGCTTTCCATTTCGCCCATGATGTGGCGCCAGTCTGCTGGCGTGGATTCGGTCAGCGCACGAAAATTCGTTCCGGTCAATCCCGGCTCAGCCATGCTTTTCTCCACCCTCTTACCCGCGGGGCCATGTTCTGCGGCGGCTCTTCTGGTTGTGCCATCCGCGCTGCAGGGGACGCACGGTAGAGGTTTTTGACATGTGAATATAGGATAAAGCGGGCATCTTTTTGCCTGTTTCCCTTCGTGCCCGTTGAGCGGCAGCCCGGCTCGTCACACCAATCAGACGCTTCAAACCGGCGGAAAAAGCCTATAAGAGGCGCTGATGGCCGTGCTTCCGATCAAACCGAAACCGTTTTTCGAGGACAAGAACAGGGCGTTCTGGAACCTGCAGTCATTGGGCTGGTTCGGCGCGCTCGTGCTGCGCGGCCTGTCCGGTCTTGCCAACAGTCAGCCGATTTCCTTCCTGGTTCCGGTGCTGATCTCCACGGTTACGGGCTATTCCCTGACCTTGCTGATGGCGGTGATCTTCCGGGCGCTTCTGAAGCAGCGCCCCTTTGTAACCTGGGTGGTTTCGATCGCCGTCGTGCTCGTGGCCGCAACCGCAGCGGCCGTGATTGACGCCTGGGTGTTCTCGACCCAGAACCGCGCCAGCGACACGGCCGGGCTTCAGCTATTCCTGGGCGCCTTCTACATCAACATCACGCTGCTCGGCGCTTGGTCGGCGCTCTATTATGCCATCAATTTCTTCCTCACGATCGAGGAGCAGGCCGACCAGCTTCAGCGCCTAGAAAACCAGGCTTCGAGCGCACAGCTTGCGATGCTGCGCTATCAGCTCAATCCGCATTTCCTGTTCAACACATTGAACAGCATCTCCACGCTGGTGCTCCTCAAACAGACTGAGCGCGCCAATGCGATGCTTTCCCGCCTGTCCTCCTTCCTGCGTTATACGCTCATCAATGAACCGACGGCACAGGTCACCCTTTCGCAGGAGGTGGAGACGCTGAAGCTGTACCTCGAAATCGAAAAGATGCGGTTCGAGGACCGGTTACGCCCGGTTTTCGAGATCGATCCGGCGGTTTCGCGGGCGCGATTGCCATCGCTTCTGTTGCAACCGCTTGTCGAAAATGCCATCAAATATGCCGTCACACCCAAAGAAGAAGGCGCGGAAATCTCCATTACGGCGCAACCTGCCGGTGAAAACGTCCGGATCATCGTGTCCGACACCGGTCCGGGATTGAATGAGACGGAGGTACGTCCGAAAACATCCATGGGCGTGGGGCTCGCGAATATCCGCGACCGCTTATTTCAGGCCTTCGGGGAACGGCAGAGCCTGGAGACGCGTTCTACGCCCGGCGGCGGGTTTTCGGTCATAATCGAAATGCCGCACGTAACGGAAGAACAAGCAAAGGTTGCCGCATGACGATCAGAACGATCCTGGTGGACGATGAAAGCCTGGCCATTCAGGGTCTTAAATTACGCCTGGAAGCCCATGAAGATGTCGAGATCATCGACACCTGTCTGAATGGGCGGGAAGCGATCCGCTCGATAAAGACGCACAAGCCCGATCTTGTGTTCCTTGATATTCAAATGCCTGGTTTTGACGGCTTTTCCGTCGTCCAGGGGATGATGGAGATTGAACCGCCGCTGTTCATCTTCGTGACGGCGTATAGCGACCATGCCATTCGGGCCTTCGAAGCGCAGGCAGTCGACTATCTGATGAAGCCGGTGGAAGAGGACCGTCTGGCCGACGCGCTTGACCGGGTGCGCCAGCGCCTCGCCGAAAAGCGCAATGTGCAGGAAGTGGAACGGCTCCGCGAAGTGCTGGCAGAGGTTGCGCCCGAGGCGATCTCCGACTTTCCCGAAGAGGACACGCCGGCTTCCAGCCGCTATGAAAAGCTCATCAACATCAAGGATCGCGGGCAGATTTTCCGCGTGGATGTGGACACGATCGAACGTATCGACGCGGCGGGCGACTATATGTGCATCTACACCGCCGATAACAGCCTGATCCTGCGCGAAACGATGAAGGATCTGGAGAAGCGTCTGGACCCGCGCAATTTCCAGCGCGTCCATCGCTCCACCATCGTGAACCTTAGCCAGGTGCGGCAGGTGAAGCCGCATACCAATGGCGAATGCTTCCTGGTGCTGGATTCAGGGGCTCAGGTGAAGGTCAGCCGGTCCTACAGGGATGTCGTAGCGCGTTTCGTGCATTGATGGGGCCACCGGGGTTGCTGGGGCACCGGTCGGGTCTTTTCTGACATCAAGAACACAGCCGTCGTCCCTGCCTGGGCAGGGACGACGGTGATCAGCTATTCCCCGCCCGCGTCCGTTCATAGGCTGGACGTGCGGTGACGCTCTCCACATAGCGGGTAAATAGCGGACTGTCCTTCAGGCCCGGCGCGCCGAACATCATGGCCCAGTTGAGTTCCGAGCCTATATAGACATCGGCCGCGCTGAAATTCTCGCCCAGCAGATAGGGGCCGGGGCTGAGCCCCTTTTCCAAGGTAGAGAGCACTGCGTCATAGCTGCCCCAGCCGAGCGCTCCCGGCCGTTCGGGCGGAGGGCGGTTGAACATCTTGTCGACGAGGGCGGGCTCAAAGCAGCTTCCGCCGAAGAACAGCCAGCGATACCAGGTCCCGCGCTCCAATGATCCGACAGGGGGCGCGAGTTTTGCGTCCGGGTAAGCATCTGCCAACCAGGCGATGATGGCTGGCGTCTCGGTGATGGGTGTTCCGTCCACCACGATGGTGGGTAGCTTGCCAAGGGGATTGATTGCCAGAAATTCCGCAGAGCTGTTGTCGCCCTTGTCGAAATCCATAGGGCGGATCTCATAATCCGCACCGGCTTCTTCCAGCATCCAATGAACCATCACTGATCTGGAACGGGGGTTATGATAGAACAGGATTTCAGCCATCATCTCGCCTTTCCGCTAATTTCGCAGATCCCTCCAATGTCGATGCGTGTAGCGCATCTCCCTTGAATTGCTATGTTCCTCGATCTTCAATGTTGCTAATATTTCGGCAACAGGGGTTGCACCATAACGAATCCTGCCAGCGTCCGCTGAGCATATTAGCAAAACAGGGGGTTATTGTGTTCAAGACAGTTGTATCGTCCCTTATTTCCGTCGCGCTGTGCGTTGGCTCGGCCTCTCCGGCATTCGCTGCCGACAAGTCTTCCGCTGAAAAGCAAAAGCAGAAGGGCATGGCGGAAATTCCGGTGTGCACCAAGAAGCTGGGCACCGTGGCGGTGGTCGAGCCTGACAATCAATGGTGGACCGCGCTGAACCTCGGATCGCCCGAAGCGATCATCAAATTATTCGTGATGAAGTCGGGCTGCTTTGGCCTGGTCGATCGCGGCAAGGGCCTTCAAAGCCGCAATATTGAGCGGGCGCTTGCGGATAATGGCGAACTGCAGAAGGGCTCCAATATCGGCCGCGCGCAGGTGAAGGCGGCGGACTATTTCATCGTGCCCGATCTCGTCACGAAGAATGCCAATAGTGGCGGCTTCGGCCTTGGCGGGGCGCTCGGCGGCCTTGTCGGTGGCGGGTTCGGCAGTGTGCTGGGCGGTCTCAAGGTCAGCAAGAAGGAAGCCAATGTCACGCTGACGCTGGTCAATTCCCGCACCACCGAGCAGGAACGGCTGGTTGAGGGCTATGCGCGCAAATCGGATGTAGGCTTTGGCGGCGGTGCTGGCGGCTGGTGGGGCGGCGGCCTCGCGGCTGTGGGCGGCGGAAGCTATCAGAATAGCGATGTGGGCCAGGTGATCGTTCTGGCCTATCTTGATGCCTATAAGCAGATGGTGACGCAGCTCGGCGGCCTGCCGCTCGATCCAAGCGCAGCGGCGCCTGTCGCTCAGTAAGAATTTTCGAGGTTGGAGAGGGAAAGGGCGGCTTCCCCGGGTGGGGAAGACCGCCCTTCGATTGTGTGGGCGTGGTGTTGAGTTGCTCTTAACCGTCGTCCCTGCGCAGGCAGGAACTCCGCTTTTTCTTCAAGCAAGTTGTGCAAAAGGTAGCGGGGTCCCTGCCCGCGCAGGGACGACGGGATTTGATTGGAACGGGGACGGTCACCACAATAAAAAAGGCGGCTCCTTCGAGCCGCCCTTCCTTCACTTTGCCTTGGCCGCAGCCTTTTTCTCGCCACCGCCTTTTTTCGGCCGCTTGGGTGCGGCGGGGGTGATTTCGAAGGCGAGGGCGCCGTCCTTCAGGCGGACATGGACCTCGCCGCCATGGACGAGCTTGCCGAAGAGCAGTTCCTCGGCGAGCGGCTGCTTGATCTTCTCCTGGATGAGGCGACCCATCGGGCGCGCGCCATAGAGCTTGTCATAGCCGCGCTCGGTGAGCCAGGCCTTGGCATCATCCTCCAGAGTGATGTGCACGTCGCGGTCGGCCAATTGCAGTTCGAGCTGCAGGATGAACTTCTCGACCACGCGGGCCACCACTTCGGGGGGCAGGTAGCTGAACGGAACGATCGCATCGAGGCGGTTGCGGAATTCCGGCGTGAACAGCTTCTTGACCGCTTCCTCGCTGGCATCTTCCTTGCTGATGACGTCGCCAAAGCCGATGCCTTCGCGTGCCATGTCGCTGGCGCCGGCATTGGTCGTCATGATGAGGATGACGTTGCGGAAATCCACCGTCTTGCCGTGATGGTCGGTCAGCTTCCCATTGTCCATCACCTGCAGGAGGATGTTGAACAGGTCCGGGTGCGCCTTTTCGATCTCGTCGAGCAGCAGGACGCAATGCGGCTGCTGGTCGACCGCGTCGGTGAGCAAGCCGCCCTGGTCATATCCCACATAGCCTGGAGGCGCACCGATGAGGCGGCTCACCGAATGCCGTTCCATATATTCCGACATGTCGAACCGCTGCAGCGGAATGCCCAGCAGCGTCGCGAGCTGACGGGCAACCTCCGTCTTGCCGACGCCGGTGGGGCCGGAGAAGAGATAATTGCCGATCGGCTTGTCAGGATCGCGCAGGCCCGCACGGCTGAGCTTGATCGCACTAGAAAGCACCTCGATCGCCTTGTTCTGGCCAAAGACCACGCGCTTGAGATCGGTGTCCAGCGTTTCCAGCGTCGCCTTGTCGTCGGTCGAAACCGATTTGGGCGGGATGCGCGCCATGGTGGCGATCACCGCCTCGATCTCCTTCGAGGTGATGGTCTTGCGCCGCTTGGCCGGGGGTACGAGCATCTGCATCGCGCCGACCTCGTCGATCACGTCAATGGCCTTGTCGGGCAACTTGCGGTCATTGATGTAGCGTGCCGAAAGCTCCACGGCCGCCTTGATGGCATCAGGCGTATATTTGACCTTGTGGTGATTTTCGAAGGCGCTGCGCAGTCCCGCGAGGATCTTCACCGTATCGTCGATGGTCGGTTCATTGACGTCGATCTTCTGGAACCGGCGCAGCAGGGCGCGGTCCTTTTCGAAATGGTTTCGGAACTCCTTGTAGGTGGTCGAACCGATGCAGCGGATCGTCCCGCCGGAAAGGGCGGGCTTCAGCAGGTTGGACGCATCCATCGCGCCGCCGCTCGTCGCGCCCGCGCCGATCACCGTGTGGATCTCGTCGATGAAGAGGATCGCGTGGGGGAGCTTTTCAAGCTCGTTCACCACGGCCTTCAGCCGTTCCTCGAAATCGCCGCGATAACGCGTGCCGGCAAGCAGCGCGCCCATGTCGAGCGAGTAGATCACGGCTTCCTTCAGCACCTCGGGAACGTCGCCCTCGATGATCTTGCGCGCCAGTCCCTCCGCGATGGCGGTCTTGCCAACGCCTGGATCGCCCACATAAAGGGGGTTGTTCTTCGACCGGCGGCAGAGGATTTGGACGGTGCGGTCGACCTCCGGACCGCGGCCGATCAGCGGATCGACCTTGCCGCGCTGCGCCTTTTCATTGAGGTTGACCGTGAACTGGTCGAGCGCGCTTTCCTTCTTGTTCTTGGTCTCGGTCTTCTGCGCCTTTTCCTCCTCGGTGCCCTTGACCTCCCGCGGCTCGGGCGTGGAGACGCCCTTGCCGACGCCATGGCTGATATAGCTTACGGCGTCGAGGCGGCTCATGTCCTGCTGTTGCAGGAAATAGACGGCATAGCTTTCCCGCTCGGAAAAGAGCGCGACCAGCACATTGGCTCCGGTCACCTCATCCTTGCCCGAGGATTGGACATGGAGGATCGCCCGCTGCACCACCCGCTGAAAGCCGCTGGTAGGGGACGGATCGGTGGCGCCCTCGACCTTCAGAGAGTCCAGTTCATTGTCGAGATAGACGGTCACTGCATCCTGTAGCTCACCCAGATCCACGCCGCAGGCCTGCATCACCTTCGACGCATGTTCGTCATCGATGAGCGCCAGGAGCAAGTGCTCCAGCGTCGCATATTCGTGACGGCGTTCCGATGCATGGGTCAGCGCATTGTGGAGAGTGGTTTCCAGCGCGGCAGCAAAAGAGGGCATTTCTATTCTACTCCTGACGGGCCAAGGCAGGCCCTGCCTGCTCCTAAAAGAGGAGCCTTTGGACCTAATGTCGGAACTGGCGGCCCTGCGATCAAGAACGGCAGAACCGTCACCGGGTTGCCCTCTGGCTTTGGCCTATGGGCAAAATCCGGCCGGCACAGGTTCATTTTCTGAATAACGCCTCGGCACTTGCCTTATGGTTAACGGCGTATTCAATTTTTTTCTTCGTACGGGAAATCTCCGCTTCCAGTGCAGCTACCCTCTCCCGGAGCTCCGAAACGGAGAATGGATCAAGGTCTTGCCGCTGAAGGGCGGCAATGGGATCATCAGCCTTCCGCGGCAGATTTTCGTCCATGTCCATGAGTCGAATGTTGACCCTCGAAAAGCATCTGTCAATAAGGGCTGCGTTCTTTTGTCGCAAAGACGGGCTGGCGCCAGGGAGAGCGGTTTTATGCCGGAAGAGTATCATATTCCCCGGACGATGACGGCCATCGGCTTCGATGCGCCCGGCAGCGCGGACGTGCTGCGGCCGGAGGTCCGGGAGGTGCCGCTTCCCGGTGAGAATGAGGTGCTGATCAAGGTCAGGGCCGCAGGGATCAACCGGCCCGACGTGCTGCAACGGCGCGGCTTCTATCCGCCGCCTGCCGGGGCTTCCGACATTCCGGGACTGGAGGTATCGGGCGTCATAGTGGGGCGCGGTCCCAATGTGGATGATGCGCTGATCGGGCGGCCTGTTTGCGCGCTCCTTCCCGGCGGAGGCTATGCCGAATATGCTGTCGCGCCGGTTGGACAGTGCCTGCCCGTGCCCGACGGCTATGACATTGTCGAGGCGGCGGCGTTGCCCGAGACGCTGTTTACCGTCTGGAGCAATCTGTTCGAGCGCGCCTATGTGATCGAAGGCGACACGGTGCTTGTGCATGGTGGCACAAGCGGGATTGGCACCATGGCCATCTCGCTTTGCGCGCTGTTCGGCATCACCGCCATTGTGACATGCGGCAGCGATTCCAAATGCGAAGCGGCGTTGAAGATCGGTGCGAGCCATGCGATCAATTATGCCACGACCGACTTTGTAGAGGCAGTCCGTGAAATCACGGAGGGCAGGGGCGTTCAGGCAGTGCTGGACATGGTGGGCGGGGACTATGTGCCCCGGAATCTCGCCTGCCTGGCAGAGGAAGGGCGGCATGTGTCGATCGCCACGCAGCGGGGCGTGACGGCGGAAATTCCGCTGGTTGCCATCATGCAGAAGCGGCTGACGCTTACCGGATCGACGCTGCGGCCACGCTCGGTGGGGTTCAAGACGCTGATTGCCGAAGAACTGGCACAGACCGTCTGGCCCTTTGTCGAACAGGGCAAGCTGCGTCCGGTGATGGACCGGACTTTCCCACTCGCCGAGGCCGGAGCGGCACACGCCAGAATGGAGGCTGGGGAGCACATGGGGAAGATCGTGCTGGTGGTTTAGGAGGCGCGAGGATTCAGCCCGGGGGCGGGGTGCAAATGCCGGCTTTCTGCACTTCCCCAAATTACGTGAACTGCTCGTTGGAGCTAATCATCCCCCTGCGGCTGTGGCAGCAGCAGGGCCAGCAGGATTGACCGGCATTCGCCGTCAATGATCCCGTCGATCATTTCGGGCCGATAGCGGCGCTGGAAGGCGCGAATGGCCGCCACCGGATCAGTGATGTCATAACCAAAGCGCTCCAACGCCAGAAGAAATCCGCCGTCGCTCCAATGCGGGTCCATCAGATTCTTCGTCGGCCGGGGCAGGGAAAGGCGCAGCCGGGCAAGGCGGTGCCATGGGAAAAGCTCGCCAGGGTCCTGCTTTCGCGCGGGCGCCACATCGGAATGTCCCACAATATTGCCCCGGGTGATGCCGTGGCGCTTCACTATATCGGCGACCAGCGGGATCAGCGCCGATATCTGCTCCTCGGGGAATGGCCGGTAACCCCATTCATGACCTGGATTAACGATCTCTATGCCGACGCTGGCGCTATTTACGTCTGTAACGCCCCGCCAATAGGCAAGGCCCGCATGCCAGGCGCGCTTGTCCTCATCGACCATCCGGATGACTTGCCCATCCTCGGTCACGCAATAATGCGCCGATACCTTGGAAGCGGGGTTCGTCATCCATTCAATGGCCGAAGCCGCATCCGGCATCCCGGTATAGTGCAAGACGAGCATCGTCACCGGCAGGGTGCGGTCATCGAAATTGGGAGACGGAGTATCGATCATTCCGGGCCTAAACTTCTTCTGCCTTCCTGGCGGTGCGCATGGTGACAATGGCTACCCCGGCCAGCACGATGATGCCCCCCAAAATCATCATTCCCGACACAGGAGTCTTGAAGACCAGGGCGGAGGCAATAACCGATACGACGGGAGCGAGCAGAGTGAAAGGGATTACGGCGCTGATCGGATGCCGCTGAAGCAGCCATGCCATGCCGCCCTGACCGATCAGCGTGGAGCAAATACCGGAAAAGGCAATCGCGACCCAGGCCGTTACCGGTACAGCACCCAGATTTTCCATCTGCTCCGGCTCGAAAATCATCGCGACAGGCGCGGTGAGGCTCGCCCCGATAAAGCCGACCCAGGCATAAATCACCTGGACGGGGACACCCGCCAGCTTGCGTTGAAGCAGTGACGATACCGCCCAGAGCAAGGAACCGCCCGCCGTCAGCAGCAAGGCCGGAATTTCGTGCAGCGCGGCGGGGTCAAAGGCAAGGAGAAACACCCCGCCAAAGGACATGACTATACCCGTAAGCCGGACCACACCGATGCGCTCGCCCAGGAAAACAACGGAAAGGATAAGGGCAAAGGGCGCACCGAGCTGGCCTGCAATGGCGATCGCCGCGGCATTGTCCGCGATCGACAGCGCCAGGTTGAGCGGAATGAAGAACCCTCCTGCAACCATGCCCAGGGCAAGCAATGTGGTCATTCGCCCCGGCACGATCCGCAGCCAGGGCAGGCACACCAGAAAAACCGTTGCCTGGCGCAGGAAGGCCGCGACAAAGGGCGATATGATGTCCACCGACAGCTTCACCGCAATGATATTGAAGCCCCACATCAGGTTGATGAGGAGAAGGACGGTGAGGTCGCCCGTGTCGAAACCCTCTGCCGGGGAACTTTTATGATCGCTCATGGTTGGGGTTGCTCGCGGCTGATCAATGGCCGGTGGGGCTGCTGGGGACGGCTTTTGCCTTTTCTTCGGCGATCAGTTCCCTGCGGCTCAGCTTCCCCACCATCGTCTTGGGAAGGAACTCGCGTATCTCCACCGCCACCACCCGTTCATGCTTTCCAAGCTGGGGATTGAGCCAGGCCTTCAGCGCCTCCCCATCGATGCGGGCGCCCTCCAGAAGAGTCACAAAGGCCTTCGGGCTTTCGCCGCGATAGCTGTCAGGAATGCCGATGACGAGCGCTTCCTTGACCGCGGGGTGCCGGTAAAGAATCTTCTCGATTTCGCTCGGAAATACCTTGAAGCCGCCGACGGCGATCATGTCCTTCAGCCGGTCGACGATACGGATATAGCCATCTTCATCGATCAGTCCCACGTCCCCGGTGCGCAGGAATTTGCCGAGAAACACCTTGGCGTCGGCGTCAGGGCGGTTCCAATAGCCGCACATGACCTGCGGCCCGGCAAACACGATCTCCCCCGGCTCCCCCGGCGGAGCCGGACGGGTGGGGTCCTCCTTGTCGACGAGCTTTACGAGGGTGGCGGGAATCGGCTGCCCGATGGTGCCGCCCTTGTTCAGGCTGGCATAGGGATTGGCGGACACCACCCCGCTGCTTTCGGTAAGGCCATAACCCTCCACGACAACGGCCCCTGTTGCTTCCTCGAACCGGTGTTTGAGCTCCAGCGGAAGCGGGGCGCCGCCCGATATGCAGTGCCGGACCGATGAGAAATCCGTGTCCTCCACCGCCGGATGGTCCAGCAGCGCCTGGAACATGGTCGGCACACCGGGCACGCTTGTGGGACGTGTGCGGGATATCGCCGCGAGCACCTGGCCAGAGTCAAAGCGCGGGAGCAAGATGATCTCGCCACCAGTGAAGATGGTCCGGTTCAGCACCACCGTATTGGCAAAGACGTGGAAAAAGGGCAGAGCTCCCAAAATCCGGTCCTCATGCGCGTTGCGGGGGTCCAGCATGTCGACCTGCCGCGCATTGGCGCTCAGATTCTGGTGTGACAGCATGGCCCCTTTGGGCCGCCCTGTCGTCCCCCCGGTATATTGCAGCAAAGCCAGGTCACGCTCCGGATCGATGGCTGGCGGCACGTGACTGCCATCATTGTGGATCAGCGTGGAAAAGGCGGTCACGCGGGGATCGCGCGGCCGCGTCACTGTCTCTTTCCGGCGGAACATGCGGTACAGAAGCGATTTCGCCATCGGCAGTGCTCCGGCCACCGATCCGACTATCAGCCGTTCGAGGCCGCTGTTCTCCAGTACCGTGAGCGCGGTAGGCAAAAGGGCGCTGGCGGACAGGGTGAAGAGGATCTTCGTGCCCGAATCCGCGACCTGATGCTCAAGTTCTTCGGCCGAATAAAGCGGCGAGAAATTGACCACGGTAGCGCCGATCGTCAGCGCGCCATAATAGGCCGCCACATAATGCGGCACATTGGGCAGGAACAGGCCGATGCGGTCGCCCTTCTGCACGCCCATGGCTTGCAATCCATGGGCCACCCGCCTGACCCCATCCCGGCACTCGGCATAGCTGAACTTGCGCCCCATGAAGTCGATGAGCGGCGCTTCCGGTTTGCGGGCTGCAGTCGCGAAGAACATATCAGGTAGCGACAGCGGTTCGAAATGCTGGTCCCAGGCGATGGGATGATTATATTTTTCATTCCAGATTATGTTCTCGTCCGCCATTGACCCAAACCTATGTCAATGGTTCGCCGGGCGCAATGGTCATGCAGGGCGAGGCATTTGCCTCTGGAGCCAATTCTGACACAGGGACGACTCTAGCCCCCTCCCTTGAGGGAGAGGGCTGGGTGAGGGTGTACAGCGCAATAGTTGGAACGGAACGTCCCCTAAAAAGGGAAATCCGCCACGAACAGTAGTGATTAGAAGCCCGGAAAGTTCCAGTTCACCTATTCTTCTTGCTGAACGGATCAATCCATTCCGCAACCTGTTCGATCGCCTGGGCCTCGACATGATGCGCCTCTTCGATCCGCCGTGCGGCATCGTCGCGCTCGCGGCGCAGTTCCTCGAGCAGGGCTTCCCTGTCTCCATCCAGCCTTGCATCGGCAGGCGCCTCGATCCCGGCCTTCTTCGCCGCGCGAGCCACGAGCGCGTCCAGTTCCCGCTGCGAGCAAAGCCCCAGCGTCACTGGGTCCTTGGGAACGATGTTGGAGATGTTCCAGTGGGAACGATCGCGAATGGCAGTGATCGTTGTGCGCGTGGTGCCGATCAGCTTGCTGATCGCGCCATCGGAAATCTCGGGATGATTGCGCAGGATCCAGGCAATGCCGTCCGGCTTGTCCTGCCGCTTGGAAACCGGGGTGTAGCGCGGTCCCTTTGTGCGGCGGACCTGCTCGGGCCCTTTCAGCATCTTCAATCGATAGTCGGAATCCTTTTGTCCCTTCTCGATCTCTTCCATGCTGAGTTCATGGGCGCGCACCGGATCGCGGCCGGTATATTTGATCGCCGCGGTGTCATCCGCAATCGCCTGTACCTCCAATATGTGAAGACCGCAAAACTCCGCGATCTGCTCGAACGACAGCGCGGTATTGTCGACAAGCCAACTGGCGGTCGCATGAGGCATGAGCGGCTGGGGCACGTTTACTCTCCAGTACAAATAATAAGGGCCGCCCCTCGCAGGACGGCCTTCGCGCGCCATGCTTAGTGCAAATGGCCGAGCCCGGCAAGGTCTATCGCATATATAGCGCTTTTGGCGAAGCCGTGAAAGTCAGGCGGCGTCGCGGACCAGTACGGCTTCAAAGGGTGCAAGGCCGTCCAGGAACTGCCGGGCGCTTGCTTCCCAGGTGAAGCTGCGGCCATAAGCGGCGCAAGCACCCCGGTCGAGCTGCAAGGCGGCGGCGATGGCCTCTTCCAGATTTTCCCGCATCGCTCCTGTCTCTGCCGACAAAATGTCGACGGGACCAGTCACGGGGTAGGCGGCCACCGGCGTGCCGCAAGCAAGCGCTTCGATGATGACGAGCCCGAAGGTATCGGTGCGGCTGGGAAAGACGAAGACATCCGCATTGGCATAAGCGGCGGCAAGGTTGCTTCCTGATAGAGCACCCAGGAAATGGGCGTCCGGATAACTGTTCTCGAGGTGCGTTCGGGCGGGGCCGTCGCCCACGATCACCTTGGTACCGGGATGGGACGTTGCAAGAAATGCCTCCAGATTCTTCTCCACCGCCACCCTTCCCACATAGAGCTGGACCGGGCGGGTCAATCCGGCAAATGCCTCCGGCGCCTGTGTCTCGGGATTGAAGCAGGCCAGGTCCACGCCTCTGCCCCAATGCCGCACCTGCGCAATCCCATGGGCGCGAAGGCTTTCCCTCACGGTCCGGGTGGAAACGAGCACGGCCTGTGCGGGTCCATGGAACCAGCGGATATAGCGCCACACCCATGCCGCAGGAAGGCCGGTCCGCTTCGCGACATAGTCGGGGAAGTGGGTATGATAGGCCGTGGTAAAGGGAATCTGGTTGCGCAGGCACCAGCGCCTGGCGGAAAGGCACAGCGGCCCTTCTGTCGCAAGATGGATGGCATCGGGCACAAACGCCTCGATGCGGCGGCCCACCGTAGTCGCCCTGGCGACCGCCAGCCGGATTTCGGGATAGGTGGGGCAGGGGAGCGAGCCGAATTGATCGGGCGAAATCAGCTCGACCTCATGACCCAGCGCTGCCAGTTCGCGGCGAACCGATTGCAATGTCCGCACTACGCCATTGACCTGCGGCAGCCAGGCGTCAGTGACGATCGCTATTCTCATGCAGCCATCTGCTTGCTGGAAACCGCCGGGGTGTCCCTTGCCGCGATCTCATCGGCCCAGTGGACTATCTCCATCCGGCCGTCCAGATGTTCGACCAGGGCCGTGCAGCCTTCGACCCAGTCCCCGTCATTATAATAATCGAGGCCCGCGATCTGCCGCATCTCGGCGGTGTGGATATGACCGCAAACCACGCCGTCGACCCCGCGTGTTGCCGCCTCATGCGCGACCACTTCTTCGAACTTGGATATGAACTCGACGGCGTTCTTGACCTTGTGCTTCGCCATTTTGGAAAGCGACCAGTAGGACATGCCGAAGCGGCTGCGCACCGCGTTCACCACGACATTGAGCCGCATGAGAAGCTCATAGGCGGCATCCCCTACGAAGGCGAGCCAGCGATGCGCCAGCATGATGGTGTCGAACTCGTCCCCGTGCAGCACCAGCAGCTTGCGCCCGTCGGCGGTCTCATGGATCGCCTTCCGCCTGATTTCAACACCGCCGAAATTAAGGCCGGTGAACTGGCGGAACATCTCGTCATGATTGCCCGGAATATAGACGATCCGGGTGCCGCGCTTCGCCCGTTTCAGGATGCGCCATACGATGTCATTATGGGAGGCAGGCCAGTAGAAGCGCTTTTTCAGCCGCCAGCCGTCAATAATGTCCCCCACCAGATACATGGTCTCGCTGTCGACATTGTCCAGGAAATCGATCAGCATCCGCGCATTGCATCCGCGCGTGCCCAGGTGAATGTCGGAGATCCAGATGGTCCGGTATTTTCTGCGTTCGCCCGAGACCGGCTCTGGATGGTGTGGCTCAGCCGTGGTGAAGTCCTCCACGTCGGCACCAAATGGCAGTCGCGTGATAGCGTTCATGCAAGCCCCCAAGAGCATATCATCTGGAGGGGGCGTGTAGCGCCGGTCTGTTACAATTTGAGTTGGAATATGACGGTTTTGCTACCGTTTGCGCCAGTCACGGGCGTCATGAGCGGAACTGTTTACCTTCCCCGTCCGCCTCGAGAGGCCAAATCCTACCTGTCCTTGCGGAGCGGAACGCCGGGCAGGTTCTTTGACGTGCGGATGGTGAGCGACGTCTTCACGCTCGCGACATTCGGGGCGGGGGTGAGTTGCGAGGTCAGGAACTGCTGAAAGCCCTGAAGGTCCTTCGCCACGACCTTGAGGATGAAGTCGATTTCGCCATTCAACATGTGGCATTCCCTGACTTCCGGGAGTCTCGCCACATGTTCCTCAAAGGCGCGGAGGTCCGCTTCCGCCTGGCTTTTCAGGCTTACCATCGCAAAGACAGTGATGCTGTAGCCCAGCGAGGGCGGGTCGATCATCGCATGATAGGACTTGATCGCCCCGCTATCTTCCAGCGACCGTACGCGGCGCAAGCAGGGTGGAGCGGTCAAGCCGACCTTCTTGGCCAACTCGACATTGGTCATGCGGCCCTCATCTTGCAGTTCCGCCAGAATCTGCAAGTCGATATCATCGATATTGGGACCAGCCATGAGCCTGAAATAACCTTTCCGCTTAATGCGCGGCATCATAATATTGTTTCAGGGAAATGCAATTGTCCCACTATGCGACGTACCAAAGTGGAATATTCCCATTGGCCTTGAAGGAGCATATTCCGAAAGCTTAACGATCCGTTAGGGTTTTGGAGTCGGACGTGCGTTTCAACGACCAGCTGCACACCATCTTGGCAGCGAAACCGCCTGGCGGCGGAGGGTCCGTTACGCGCTGGCGCCAGTGCGTGGACATATTGGCGCAATATGACCGGCCCATCCGGCTGGGGATCAGCGACGCCGATCGTGATGCAGTCATGGCGGAACTGGAAGCGTTGAGAGGCAAGGTCAGCGAAACGCAGCGGATATCCACCGTTGTCGACCTCGGCACACGCTTGCGGTCTCCGTCCCTGGTACGCTTCTTTGGAACGGACCGGCCCTCCATCTGCGCGGCGGCCATGGCGCGCGCGCATTTGCCCGACGGGATTTGGGCCGACCTCATCAGGGATCTTTCGCCAACCGCCCGGGGCGTGCTCCGGCACCGGGACGATATGGGGCCGCTCGCGAAACGGGCGCTGGCGAGCTTTGGATCGCACGATCTGGTGCTGACCAGCCCGGTCCCGCAGCCGATTGAAGAGGCCCCGGAAGAACAGCCTCATGAAGCACAGGAAAAGGCGGATGAGAGCCAGATCCGCAAGCTGGTCGACCGCATCGAGCGTTTCACGAGCGCCAGGCATGGAGCGCCCGCATCTGAAGAAAAGGATGAAGCGGAACCCGTCAAAGCCGCGCATCAGTCCGACCCGGAAGTCCGGGAGTTCAGCTTTGAAACGGATGTCGATGGCATCATCCATTGGGTGAAGGGCGCGCCGCGCGGGCAACTGATCGGCATGTCCATTTCCCAGCCGCCGCCCTTTGCCAATGCCGGCCCCGACGGACATGTCGCCGGCGCCTTCAGGCACCGCAGCGCGTTCCGCAATGCGCGTTTCACCATAGAGGCGGGCCGGCTTGCAGGGGAGTGGCGCATGTCGGCCATCCCCTATTTTCATCAGCAGACCGGGCGTTTCCTGGGCTACAGGGGCAATGCCCGCCGGCCGCATCTGCATGAGGTAACCGCGACAGGGGCGCTGCCGGAGGGTCTCTATGGCTCAACCATGCCGGGCGAGTCGCTCCGGGAACTAATTCACGAGCTTCGGACGCCGCTCAATGCCATTTTGGGCTTTGCGGAGATCATTGATCACCAGCTTTTCGGCCCCGTGAGCGCGCAATATCGCGCCTTGGCGCAGGACATTGTGGGCGATGCCAAGCAGTTGCTCGGTACGTTCGACGATCTGGACATGGCGACCAGGGTGGAACGGGGGGAACTGGAAGGCCGTCCCATCGCCGTCGATCCGGCGGAGCTGGTGCTTGGCCTCGCGGCGCGCTTCAGCGGCCATGGCGCTGCGGGCAGGCTCGACATTGTGGCCGATGAGGACTTGCCATGCCTCAGGCTCGACCGGGTGCAGGCGGAGCGCATGTTCCAGCATTTGTTGCGTACAGTGCTTTCAGTGGCCGAGCCTGGCGAGCAGATCCACGGGCATTGCTGGTATGGCTCAGGGCGTCCCTACCACGCGATCGTCTTTGAAATAGACCGCCCCGCGGCGCTGCGCGGCATGGAAGAGGCTGAGCTGTTCGATCCGGGCTATGGTCCGGATGGCGAGTGGCCCGACGCACCGCTTCTGGGCATCGGCTTTTCGTTAAGGCTTGTCCGCAATCTCGCCCGCAGCGGCAATGGCAATTTCCATATCGAGGATGATCGTTTCAGGCTGGTCCTGCCCGCCATGGTCGAAGCGGACGAAAGCGGCACCGGCGCAAAGTAAGCTTTCCCCGGCCTGGTTAACCAAATTTTCGATCGCCTGCCGCATCTTGCCGCCCTGAATGATTCGGTCGGGTAACGGACAGGGAATGAGCGCTTCTCAGATACAGGCACGCTTGCCGGCGGAAGATGGCGCTTTCAGCCGCCAACCCGCTGCTGAAGACCTGATCGAACTGGCGCCGGAATTCGGCACGCGCTTCACCCTGTTCATCGATACGGAGGAGGAGTTTGACTGGCACAAGCCGTTTTCCCGCACCGGCCACGGCGTGAACAGCCTGAAGGGGCTGGCTGAAGGACAGGCGTTCCTCAACCAGGCGGGCATCAGGCCGTTGCATCTGGTCGATTACCCGGTCCTGGAAAGCCCCGCAGCCGTGAAACTGATGAAGGCATGGCTGGACAACGGGCTTTGCGACATCGGCGCTCAACTGCATCCCTGGGTCAATCCCCCGCATGAGGAGGAGGTGACGCTCGCCAACAGCTATGTGGGCACGCTTCCCGAAACGCTTGAGCGCGCGAAGATAAGGGCGCTGCGGGACCGCATCGTCCAGGAAACCGGCAGGAAGCCCATCAGTTTCCGCGCGGGCCGCTATGGCGTTGGCCCGAACAGCGCCCGGCTACTGGAGGAGGAGGGTTTTCTGCTCGACAGTTCGGTCCGCTCGCTTTTCGACTATCGCGAGCAAATGGGGCCGGATTTCTATCATCTCCCTCTTGGTCCCTATTGGGCGGGGCCAGGGCGCAGGCTGGTGGAACTGCCGCTATCGACCACATTCACCGGTCACCTCCGCTCCTTCGGACGGCCGCTGTACACGCTGGCGCGGCAGTTCGGACCGCTGCCCGGAGCGCTTTCGAAACTGGGCATGCTGACGCGCGTTGCTCTGACGCCCGAGGGCATCCCGGCGAACGATGCAGTGGAAGCCATCGACCGGATGCTCGACGATGGCCTGCGGGTATTGAACCTCTCCTTCCATTCGCCTTCGCTCGAGCCGGGCCACACCCCCTATGTGCGCGACGAGGCGGATCTGCGTGCATTCTACCGCTGGTGGGATGTGGTTCTGGATCATATGGCCCGGCGCGGCGTGCGTGCTGCATCCTTGGATGAGTTTCTGGAGGCTGTGCCGGGACGGGGGTGAGGGCGGTTTGGGTTAAATGAGACGTTCAATCCGACCTTATTTCCGTCGTCCCTGCGCAGGCAGGGACCCCGCTTCTCTTTGGCAGGGTTGCAGAAACAGCAGGGGCCCTGCCTGCGGCTGAAAGCCGCAGTCTATCCTGAGCGCCCTCCCGGCGGGCAATCGAAGGGCAGCAGCGACGGCTCAGTATTTCCTCAACGGCAGCTTCGACCCACGCCCGCCCCGGCCGAAATTGCATAATCACTTGCATTGGCCAGCGCCCCTCCGCTATCGGACGGACCACCGGTGGGGGCCTGTAGCTCAACGGTAGAGCCGGCCGCTCATAACGGCTAGGTTGGGGGTTCGAATCCCTCCGGGCCCACCAAGGTCATTATTCAGGTAAAGACCTTTTCAGTTGCCATCCGGCCAGCGCCGGGGCTAAGGCGCTCATCGGCCTTCGGGGAGTAGCGCAGTCTGGTAGCGCATCTGCTTTGGGAGCAGAGGGTCGCAGGTTCGAATCCTGTCTCCCCGACCAGCCCTTCAGCCGCCCTATCCCTTGACGGGGCACTTACGAACCGAAACGGGATCACCACCGCCGTTCGGGCTGAGCTTGTCGAAGCCCATTCCTTTCTTTGTGCCGTGCCCTAAATCGTCTGTGCCCGGTTCTCATCCCGGTGCTTTTTCAGATAGCGCATGAACGGCGTGCCCCCGGTTCCGACATCCGTGTCATTTCCAGCACTCGCAGCGGCCTGCTTGTTGATGTAGCTCGCCGCATATTCCAGATGCCGGGTGCGGAAGCGGGCGATCTGTTCGACGCAGGCGTTGAACGCGGCTTTGATTTCGGCGCTGCCCTCGGCCACGCAAAAGGCGCGGAGGGTGCTGTCGAGCGCCATGTCCTCGATGAACCGGCGGTGGAGCGGGGGCCGATAGGCGTGCAGTTCCTTCAGGAATTCGCGCAAGGCGTCATTCTCGTGGGTGACGCCAAAAAGCGCATCCATGGCGGGAACGATGGAGCTTTGTGATCCGGTCTGTCCACAAAAGGCCTGCGGCTTACCGCTAAAGCGCTCGACGCCTTCATAAATCAGGCCCGCGCCCAAGGCCGGATTATTCTTCCAGCCATGGATATAGGGCCGCACCCTTTGGAAATAGATATAGGGATCGCACCGCTCGGGCATGCGGTCGAACAGGGCGTTGATGCGTTCCCAAACGCCGTTCATTTCGATCAGCAGGCCGATGACCTTGCGGGCGTCTCCTGCGGCTGAGGCTTCGACAAGCTGGACGCCGTGATCGAGCGCCTGACCGGCCTGCGCCTCGATGGCGACATGCACCAGCACGAACCAGTTCTCATCCTGTCCGCCAAGGAAATTCTGCACCATGCGGATATTGTCAAGCGCGATGGGGCCGCCCTTGTCGATCCTCGACCAATTATCGAGCACATAGGCCGAATAGGGGAGGAGGGGATGCTGTCCCAGCGCGTCGGCGAGCGCCACTATGGGGACGGCCAGATTGGCGGGGAGGGCAGCGGGTGGCTCCTTCTCCCCCCAGACATAGGCCTGCACCAAGAAGGAATAGCGGACCATGGCGACGCGGACCTGCGCCTCATCCGCCTCCGCAATGAATTGCCGAAGGTCAAGCAGGGGAAGAGCAGAGAGCCAATGCCTGACGCGCCCGGTTGTGAGCAGGCCGGAAAGGCTGCCTGCCGCCTCGGCCATGGGCTCCAGCAAAGGAGGAAGCTGCACCCCGTCCGCTTCGAAGGAGGAAAGGAAGCCCCGTTCGGCGCTGAGGCCATAATGGCTGAGAGGTTTCAGGGCCGTAACCATCCATTCCTCTAATCTGTTATTTTAATACGCATTTTTAGCATATTAAAACATCGCGGGAAATGGCTCCGGCCATCCCTCATGCCGGGCCGAATGGCAATATTCCTTCATAATGGGACAGCGGAGGAGCGCCCGGGACCCTTGCTCCATTGCGCAGCAGGAAGATGTGCCGGATGATTTCCGCCTGCTGCTCCAGCCCATAGCGTTCGAGGGTCCATCCCGGTTTCAGGCTGTAGTCATAGCGGCAGAAAGGGTGGCGGCGAAGGATGAGGCTGATCCCTCGCTGGTGCTGCCACACATGGGTCATTTCATGGATGAACAGCCCCTGCCTTTGGATATGCGTTCCGCAGAAATCCTCGCAGAAGAGATTGCCCTTGGGATGAAACCACAAATGGCCGTCCGGCGCCATGGCGACATGCCGGGGCTGGAACCAGAACCATTTGCGGTTGTGCAATATCACCCGCTCATAATCGATCGCACTGCCGAAGATGGAGGCGGCGAGGGCGCGTTCGGCGGCAGTGAGCGGGCGGGAGGTCAATGGCCTTTATGCTCGTCCTTTGGAGCAGGAGCAGCTTCGCTGGCCCCAGGTTGCCGGAGCACGGCGTCATAGATGATCCGGTCGCCATTGGAAAAGATGAAGGTCAGGGGCAGCTTGCCCTGCTTCCGGATGGCGGGATTGATTCCCCAGATCATGAGGTGCTTGCCCCCGGGGCCAAAGACCACATCGGTGCGGGCCGGAATGTCCACGCCGTTCACTGGCTCCATCGACATCATCCCGTTCTTTTCCAGGCTTTGATGCAGTTCGATGCGGAGCACGGTGGGCGAAATGACGGACAGCAGCCGAACATCCTCTTCACCGCCATGCACAGTGAAATAGCCTCCCGAAGGGGTGTCCTGATTGGCGGAAAGCCTGACCCAGGCCTGGTCCACATAGAGTATCTTTTGCTGTCCGCATGCGGCGAGCATCAGGCTCAATCCGACAAGGAAAATAGCGGGCAGGCGCTGGGCGGTATGCGGGATCATGAAGCCTCCGGATCGTTTCATTTCAAGTCGCTGCAATCCTAATCGCCGTAAATCCTTGTGCCAAGGAAAAGCGCTCCTATATCCGCTGGCGAAACGGCCCTTCTTCGGCGCGCACTGCGGGGAGGGGCTTCGGGACCGCTGTTAAAATTCTGGGGTAAAAGAGGACAATATGGGTAAAGTCATTGGTATCGATCTTGGCACGACCAACAGCTGCGTCGCCGTAATGGAAGGCAGCAAGCCCAAGGTCATCGAAAATGCGGAAGGTGCGCGTACCACCCCTTCGATCGTTGCCTTCACCAAGGACGGTGAGCGCCTGATCGGGCAGCCTGCCAAGCGTCAGGCGGTGACCAACCCGGACAACACGATCTTCGCGGTGAAGCGCCTTATTGGCCGCCGCTTCGACGATCCCATGACCAAGAAGGACATGGAACTCGTCCCCTACAGCATCACGAAGGGCGGCAATGGCGACGCATGGGTGAAGGCCGGGGGAGAGGATTACAGCCCTTCGCAGATTTCCGCCTTCATCCTCCAGAAGATGAAGGAAACGGCCGAGAGCTATCTGGGTGAGACCGTCACCCAGGCGGTGATCACTGTTCCCGCCTATTTCAACGACGCCCAGCGCCAGGCGACCAAGGACGCGGGCAAGATCGCCGGTCTTGAGGTGCTGCGCATCATCAACGAGCCGACGGCGGCCGCGCTTGCCTATGGCCTGGAGAGGCAGGACGGCAAGACCATCGCCGTCTATGACCTTGGCGGCGGCACCTTCGACATTTCGATCCTTGAGATCGGCGATGGCGTGTTCGAGGTGAAGTCGACCAATGGCGACACCTTCCTTGGCGGCGAGGACTTCGACTCAAAGGTCGTTGAATTTCTGGCGGACGACTTCAAGAAAGCCGAAGGCATCGACCTGCGTGGCGACAAGCTCGCGCTTCAGCGCCTGAAGGAAGCGGCTGAAAAGGCGAAGATCGAGCTGTCCTCCGCGCAGACGACCGAGGTCAACCTGCCCTTCATCACTGCTGACCAGAACGGCCCCAAGCACCTCGTCAAGACGATCAGCCGCGCCGACCTTGAACGTCTGGTGGCTGACCTTATCCAGCGTACGCTGGAGCCCTGCCGCAAGGCGCTGGCCGATGCCGGGCACAAGGCTTCGGACATTCATGAGGTCGTGCTGGTCGGCGGCATGACCCGCATGCCGCGCGTGCGCGAAGTCGTGAAGGAGTTCTTCGGCAAGGAACCGCATGTCGGCGTGAACCCTGATGAAGTGGTCGCCATGGGCGCCGCCATTCAGGCAGGCGTTCTGCAGGGCGATGTCAAGGATGTGCTGCTGCTCGACGTGACGCCGCTGTCGCTGGGTATCGAGACGTTGGGCGGGGTGTTCACTCGGATGATCGACCGCAACACGACGATCCCGACCAAGAAGAGCCAGGTCTATTCGACCGCTGACGACAATCAGCAGGCGGTGACCATTCGCGTTTTCCAGGGCGAGCGCGAAATGGCGGCGGACAACAAGCTGCTTGGCCAGTTCGACCTGGTCGGCATCCCGCCCGCTCCGCGTGGCGTGCCGCAGATCGAGGTGACGTTCGACATCGACGCCAACGGTATCGTCAACGTCCATGCGAAGGACAAGGGCACGGGCAAGGAGCAGCAGATCAAGATCCAGGCATCGGGCGGCCTTTCCGAGGGCGACATCGACCAGATGGTGAAGGATGCCGAACGCTTCGCCGAGGAAGACAAGAAACGCCGCGAGGCCGCCGAAGCCAAGAACAGCGCTGAAAGCCTGATCCACACGACTGAGCGCCAGTTGCAGGAACATGGTGACAAGGTCGATGCTTCGCTCAAGTCTGAGATCGAGACGGCGATCGCATCTGCAAAGACCGCCGTTGAAAGCGGCAATGTCGATGAGATGAAGAGCCAGACCGAGGCGCTTGCCCAGTCCGCGATGAAGCTCGGCCAGGCGATCTACGAAAAGGAACAGGCCGCTGCGGCTTCCCCCGAGGGCGCCGGTTCTGAGCAGGCCAAGACCGACGACAATGTCGTTGACGCCGAGTTTTCGGAAGTGGATGAAGACAACAAGGCGTAAGAAATGATCGAGGTCCGTCATTCCCGCCTAGGTGGGAATCCATCTCCCGGCCGTTTCGCCAAGTGCAACTCTCTGGAGATGGACCCCCGCCTTCGCGGGGGTGACGTTCTCCTTGTTTCGCCGGGGGTGGCATGAGTAGCGAAGTCGACTATTATGAACTTCTCGGCGTAGAGCGGACCGCCGATGACAAGACGATCAAGTCGGCATACCGCCGCCTTGCCATGCAATATCATCCGGACAAGAATGCCGGATGCAAGGACATGGAGGGCAAGTTCAAGGCGATCAATGAAGCCTATGATTGCCTGAAGGACCCCCAGAAGCGTGCGGCCTATGACCGCTTTGGCCATGAGGCCTTCAAAAATGGAGGCAATGGCGGCGGATTCGCTGGCGGAGGCGGCTTTTCCGATCTGGGCGACATTTTTGAAACCATCTTTGGCGGGAACGGCTTTGGCGGCGGCGGGCGGCAGCAGACCCGCCGTGGCGCGGACCTCCGCTACGACATGGAAATCACGCTGGAGGAGGCCTATCTGGGCAAATCCACGGAAATCCGCGTTGAGGTGTCCGCTTCGTGCGAGACCTGCGACGGTTCGGGCGCGGAGCCCGGAACGGGCGTCAAGAGCTGCAATCAGTGCCACGGTCACGGCAAGGTACGGGCGCAACAGGGCTTTTTCATTGTCGAACGTACCTGCCCAAGCTGCCATGGCGCCGGGCAGGTGATCGAAAAGCCGTGCCGCTCCTGCCGTGGCGAAGGGCGGGTGGACAAGGAAAAGAAGCTCACCGTCAATATCCCCGCCGGCGTCGACGAAGGCACGCGCATTCGCTTGTCGGGCGAAGGGGAGGCGGGGGCACGCGGCGCGCCTGCGGGTGACCTCTATATTTTCCTGCATTTAAGACGGCACAAGATTTTCGAGCGCGAAGGCACGACGCTTTTCTGCCGCGCGCCGATCAGTTTCACAACCGCGGCGCTCGGCGGCACCATTACCGTCCCGGGCCTCGATCGCACGGAACATAAGATCGCCATCCCGGCCGGGATTCAGTCCGGCAAGCAACTCCGCCAGCGCGGAGCGGGCATGCCCATCCTCAACGGGCGCGGCTTCGGCGATATGGTGGTCCAGATCGATGTCGAAACGCCCACGAGCCTGACACCCCGCCAACGCGAATTGCTGGAGGAGTTCCGGGAGACGGAAACCGGGGCCGAATGTCCGCAGTCGACAGGTTTTTTTAGTAAAATCAAAGAGATGTGGGACGATCTGACGGACTGATCCGATGCGCTGGGGCCGCACATTTCGTAGCACTCCGCAGGGGCGAGGGTGATATGAAAGACCTCAGGCAGTGGAAAGAACTCCCCGCTCGCGGAACCTTGCCAAAAACCGGCGAAGGGCTCATAGGGCGGGTCTCATTTTACAGGAGTGCGTGACGTGGCGGCGAATTGGACGCCTGAAGGCTGGCGGAGCCATGAAGGGCGGCAGATGCCCGAATACAGGGACGCGGAGGCGTTGGCCGCCGCGGAGAAGCAGCTTGGCACCTTTCCGCCCCTCGTCTTTGCCGGAGAAGCGCGCAATCTGAAGGCAGAACTGGCGGAGGTCGCCGCCGGCAAGTCTTTCCTGCTCCAGGGCGGCGATTGCGCCGAATCCTTCGCGGAATTCCATCCGAACAACATCCGCGACACTTTCCGCGTGCTGCTGCAAATGGCGGTGGTGCTGACCTATGCGTCAAAGCTTCCGATCGTGAAGGTCGGACGCATGGCGGGCCAGTTCGCCAAGCCCCGCTCTGCTCCGACCGAGGAACTGGGCGGCAGGGAACTGCCTAGCTATCGCGGCGATATCATCAACGACATCGCCTTTGAGGAGGCCGGGCGCGAGCCCGACCCGCAGCGGATGGTCCGCGCCTATAATCAGGCGGCGGCAACGCTCAACCTGCTGCGCGCCTTTTCCCAGGGCGGCTATGCGAACCTGCACCAGGTCCATGCCTGGACGCTGGATTTTATGGGGCGCAGCCCCTGGGCCAAGAAGTTCGGCGAAATGGCGGACCGGATCGGCGATGCGCTCGACTTCATGGAAGCATGCGGAATCAGCCCCGACACCGTGCCGCAGCTCAAGGCGACCAGCTTCTATACCAGCCATGAGGCGCTGCTTCTCCCTTATGAGCAGGCGTTGACCCGCCAGGATTCCCTGACTGGCCAATGGTACGACACCAGCGCGCATATGCTCTGGATCGGTGATCGCACGCGATTTGAAGGCTCTGCGCATGTCGAGTTCCTGCGCGGCATCGGCAACCCCATCGGCATGAAGTGCGGTCCTAGCCTGGAGCCGGACGCGCTGCTGCGCATGCTGGATATTCTTAATCCCGCACGGGAGCCTGGCCGGATGACCCTCATCACGCGCTACGGCCATGACAAGATCGAGGCGGGACTGCCAAAGCTCGTCCGGGCCGTCCAGCGTGAAGGACATCCGGTGATATGGTCCTGCGACCCGATGCACGGCAACGTCGTCAAGGCCGCCAATGGCTACAAGACCCGGCCTTTCGAGCGCATTCTGGGCGAGGTCCGAGGCTTCTTCGCGGTGCACCGCGCCGAAGGCAGCTTCGCAGGCGGCATCCATGCCGAGATGACCGGGCAGAATGTGACGGAATGCACGGGCGGCGCCATCGCCATTACCGACGAGGGGCTGGCAGACCGTTATCACACCCATTGCGATCCGCGCTTGAACGCGGCTCAGTCGCTGGAACTCGCATTCCTGCTGGCGGAGATGCTGAACGACGAACTAGCCGACCGGCGCAAGTCAGCCGCTTGACCTGATTGGGGTGAGAAGTGGTCATAGCCCCTCCCCTTTAGGGGAGGGGGTGGGGTGGGACCTGTAAGGACCCTAAAATGGTTGACGCCAGCCATTGCTTTGCAATGGCACCCACCCCTTCTCCCTTGAAAGGGAGGGGCTGAACGGCAGCAATGACCCATGACCCAATCATAAACCCAACGTCGCGCCGAACTTACCGCTCGTTACGGCAGCTTCCGCAGACGAGGCCCCGGCCAAAGACCTTGTCAGGCCCCCGCTTCCCCAGATCCTTTGCTTCGGCGTTGAGCTTGCGAAGCGCAACGCCCATGTCCGCACCCTGAAGATTCCGGTACAGCCTGCCCGCGACAAAAGGGGCCGCGAAAGAGGTTCCTCGTACCCGGGCGGCCTCGCCATTGATATTGGCGGCGACCATGTCCGCTCCCGGCGCAGCATAATCGAGATGAAGGGCGCGGCCCGCCTCGATCAGGGCGCGGTCCTTTCTGTCCACCCCGGTGACAGCGACGACGCCGTCATAGGAGGCGGGAAAGGCCGGGGGAGCGGCGGGGCCGTCATTGCCGACGGCCGCAACCACGATCATTCCCTTGCGCCGCGCAGCGGCAACCGCTCCAGCGAGCAGCGGATTATCCGGTCCCACCAGGCTGATCGTCACGATCCGTACACCGCCAGCCGCCAGCCACCCCAGCGCCCGCGCGATGGCGATTGCATTGCCGCCCGCCGGGTCTCGTCCGTAAATATCGGCCACCATCAGGGGAGCGCCCGGGGCAGCCCCTTTGACCGCTCCATTTCCAATGATGAGCGACGCCACTGCCGTCCCATGCCCGCTTGGCGCAGGAGCACCCTTCGCAAATCCGCGCTGCTGGATGCGGCTGTCAAGCGAAGGGTGCTGACCCACTCCGCCGTCGATTAGGCCAATGGCCCGGCCCGCTGCGCCCTGGCTGGCGGCAAGCGTTCCCGCCCCCGCCGGCATGTTGCCGCCGCTTTGAAAATAGATGGGATTGCTGCCAATCCTGGCGTCTGGCGCTATTTTCCGAGCCTCACGGATGGCTTTGGCCAGACTTTTGCCTTGAGGAACCTGGAGACGCCGGAAACTCACATCCAGCCCTTCGACCTGTTCATCCTGGACATCGAATCCGGCTTGGCGAAGCTGCTCGACTTGCGGATCAGACAGGCCGGTAGCGACGATCATGCCCCTGACTGCCGGATATTGCCGGTCGTCAAATTCGACCGCCTGCGGATTTTCCCGAACGAGGCTTGTGAGGCGGAGGGCGCGGGCATCCAGCAGCGCTTTCGCGGCCTGAAGCGGGGGAAGGGCGGCAATGTCCCGTACCGGCAGGCGGTCTGTGACGCGATCTACGGTTCCGCCGACGTCGGGCAAACCCAGGCCGCGGGGCAGGCTCAGTTGCGCCGAGCCGGCGACGCCTGCAAGAGCGAAGGCCAGCAAGGCAGCTATATAAAGCATGCGGCGCATGCAACGGTCCTTTTCATTTCGCTTTCAACGCATAGGATGCCACAAAAATCCTGTCTCATGGATTAAACGGCCGAGGGCGTCCGTTTCATCCTCAGGAACAAAATGGAGTCCGGATGGCCTTCGAAAATGAATTGCTTGCTCTTCTGCCTCGTCTCCGCCGGTTCGCAGCCAGCCTTTCGCGAAACGCGGCCGATGGTGACGATCTGTGCCAGGCTGCCCTGGAGCGGGCGCTCAAGTCGCGGCATTTATGGGAAGAAGGCACCAGGCTCGACAGTTGGATGTACAGGATAATGCGCAATATCTGGATTGATGAGGCCAGGGCAAGACAGCGGCGGGCGAAGACCTTTGCTCCAGAGGAGGAGGGCGATCATGTGGGCGACCGCAGCGACCGGCAGATGGAGGCCATTGCCGAGCTTTCGTCAGTGGACCGGGCGCTTTCTCGCCTTCCCGACGAGCAGCGGGAGGTGATCGCGCTGGTCCTGGTGGAAGGGCTCGCTTATAAGGAAGCTGCTGAGATTCTGGACATTCCCATTGGCACATTGACGTCCCGCCTGGTCAGGGGCCGCAGTGCCCTGCTGGCGGAATTGGGAGAAGCGGCGTGAAGATTACTGAGGAAATGCTGGTCGCTTTTGCCGATGGCGAACTGGATGCCAAGGATCGGGAGGCGGTCATGCGCGCTGTCGCGGCCGATCCGGAGCTGCGGCAGAAGCTGGCCGCGCATCAGCGTTTGCGGGAAACATTGTCGAGCCGTTTTGCTGGGGTCGCTGAGGAGCCGGTGCCGGAAAGGCTAAGAGCAATACTCGTGGAGCGTCAGGAGAGTGGCAATGACAATGTCGTAAGCTTGGCGGCTGTGCGCGCGGGCAGGAGGGAGAGAGCGGAACAGGCGCCGAGACGCCGCTGGCTTCCCGCCTGGGGAAATCTGGTTGCGATTGCAGCGACGCTGGTTCTGGGACTCGCCATCGGCCGTACCATGAATGATGGCAGTCCGGTCGGCGTCAGCGGTCCGGCCATGATTGCGCGTGGCGAATTGGCAAAGACACTGGATAGGCAGCTCGCGTCGGCTCAGAGTGACAGCCAGGAGATGCGCATCGGCCTTACCTTCCGGAACAAGGACGGAGAGATTTGCCGCACCTTCGATGGCAAGGCGATGGCGGGACTTGCCTGCCGCGGTGGTGCCGAATGGCGACTGCAGCAGCTATTGCCTGGTTCCGCCGCACCCAGCAGCTATCGCCAGGCATCAGCAGGCGATCCGCGCCTGGCGGCCAGTGTTCAGGACATGATCGCTGGCGCTCCCTTCGACGCAAAGGCCGAGAAGAACGCGCGCGACGAAGGGTGGAAATAGGCTCTACCGGACGGTGAACGCGTTGCCGGGCGCCCGATAACGCTGACCGCCCGCTTATCGAAGGACAGGTCAGGGCAGGGCCAAGGAAAGTTACCGCCGGGAAGATATCTTGCAAACAGAGGTGCTGGCCGGTCGACCGATCGGTGCTCATGACAGCCTAACAGTATTTCCGGATGAAACTCCGTAAGCTGTCCTATATGGCAAGAGAGAATCAAATGTATGGCATTGGGAAGGAGCCGGTTTTGAAGAAGATCGCGGTAATCGGTGCGGGGCAGATGGGGGCGGGTATTGCCCAGGTGGCGGCGCAGGCTGGGCTTTCTGTCTATTTGTCTGACCTGTCGCGGGAAATTGCCGAAAAGGGTAAGGCCGGGATTATGCGGCAGCTTGGCAAGCAAGTGGAGAAGGGCAAGCTGGAGCAGGGCGCAGTTGATGCGGCGCTTGCCAACCTTCTGCCGGTAGCGGGCTATGCCGATATGGCGGATGCCGAACTTGTCATTGAGGCGGCTACCGAACGCGAGGACATTAAGCGGCAAATCTTCGGCGAGGTCGGCAAGATCCTGGCGCCCGGCGCGATCCTCGCTTCCAACACCTCATCCATCTCGATTACTCGCCTGGCTCAGGCGTCGGCGGACCCGTCCCGTTTTATCGGGCTGCATTTCTTCAATCCCGTGCCGCTGATGCCGTTGCTGGAAATCATTCGCGGCATCGCAACCAGCGATGCCACGGCTGCAACCGCCCAAGCATTTGGCGCGGCGATCGGCAAGCAGACCATCGTTGCGCAAGATTCTCCGGGATTCGTCGTCAATCGTATCCTGCTACCGCTGCTCAATGAGGCGTTTTTTGCGGTGGGGGAAGGGCTTGCGTCCATTCCGGACATCGACAAGGGCGTGAAGCTTGGCCTGGGCCACCCCATGGGTCCGCTGATGCTGGCGGACATGATCGGTCTCGATACGTTGCTGAATGTGCTTAAGGTTTTTCAGCAGGATACCGGCGATCCCAAATACCGGCCCGCGCCGATCCTGCTGAAATATGTGGAGGCCGGATGGCTCGGGCGCAAAACGGGACGCGGATTCTATGACTATTCCGGGCCGGAGCCTGTTCCCACCCGGTAGGGAGCCTGCAGTCAGCCGGGTCGCTGCCGGGGGTTCGCCAGCGCCGCGAGGACCCCCCGCAGCGTTCGGATTTCCAGGCTGTTCCAACCGGGCTTGGTAAGCAGGTTGCGAAGCGTGCGCTTGGTCGCGGGTACGCGGTCGGGCGGAAAGAAATAGCCGGCGTCGTCCAGCATGGCATCAATCTGCGCAATCATCCCGTCCAGCTCGGCCTGCGGGGCCGGGGGATCGATTTCGGTTACTGTTGGGCTGGCAAGTGGCTGATATTTTGACCATTCATAGCTGCACAGAATGACGGCCTGCGCCAAATTCAGCGATCCGAATTCAGGATTGATCGGCACGGTCAGGATCTTGCGGGCAAGCGCTACATCATCGGTTTCGAGCCCCGACCGCTCAGGCCCGAAAACGATAGCGCTACGGCCCTGCTGGGCATGAATCTCTCGCGCAGCTTCTTCGGGACTGACGACCGGCTTGGTAACACCGCGCTTGCGTACGGTGGTGGCATAGACATGCTGACAATCCGCGACCGCGTCGGCCAGGCTGTCATAGACCTGGGCCTGCTCCAGCACGACGTCCGCACCCGCTGCGGCCGGACCGGCATCGGGATTGGGCCAGCCGTCGCGGGGCGCCACAAGGCGCATTTCGGTGAGCCCGAAATTCAGCATGGCGCGCGCAGCCTTGCCGATATTTTCGCCCAGTTGCGGGCGGACTAGGACGATGAGGGGAGGATGCTGGGACATCTGCTTATCCTGAGCAGAGCCGGGAGATGAGGAACTGGCACTCATCCGCCGCTATTCCCGTCCGACTTCCTTCACCGAACCGGCGAAATCCTCAAAATCCTTTGCCTCGCGAAAATCCTTATAGACGCTGGCGAAGCGGATATAGGCGACGCTGTCGAGGCCCTTCAGGCCTTCCATGACCATTTCGCCAATCACCTGCGCCGGGACTTCGCTCTCGCCCGCAGTTTCCAATTGCCGCTGAATGCCCGAGACGAGCTTTTCGATGCGAACCGGATCGATGGCGCGCTTGCGGCAGGCGATGTCGACCGAACGGGCAAGCTTTTCCCGGTCGAAGGGCTCGCGGCGGCCCTCGCTCTTCACCACCCACACATCACGCAGTTGAATGCGTTCGAAGGTGGTGAAGCGGGCGCCGCAGCCTTCGCATTGCCGCCGCCTGCGAATTGCCGCGCCGTCTTCGGTCGGGCGGCTGTCCTTTACCTGGCTGTCCTCATGGCCGCAAAAGGGGCAGCGCAATGATCAGACCTCCGGGTAGATCGGGAAGCGTGCGGTCAGAGCCAGGACCCGTTCGCGCACATGGGCCTCCACTTGGCCGTCGCCTTCCTCGCCATTACGCCGCAGGCCTTCCACGACCTGCGCGATCAGGCTGCCGATCTCGCGAAACTCCGCCTCGCCAAAGCCCCGCGTGGTGCCCGCCGGAGCGCCAAGGCGAATGCCGGAGGTGACAAAGGGGCTGGCGGTATCGAACGGCACATTATTCTTGTTGCAGGTGATGAAAGCGCGGTCGAGAGCCTTTTCCGCTGCCTTGCCCGTCGTGTTCTTCGAACGCAGATCGACGAGCATCAGATGGTTGTCGGTGCCGCCCGAGACGATGCTTACGCCTTCCTTTTGCAGTGTTTCGGCGAGCGCCCGCGCATTGGCCACGACCTGATGTGCATAAGCCTTGAACTCGGGCTGAAGAGCTTCCTTGAAGGCCACAGCCTTGGCGGCGATGATGTGCATCAGGGGGCCGCCCTGAAGGCCGGGGAAGATCGCGCTGTTGAGCTTCTTCGCAATGGCCTCATCGTTGCAGAGGATGACGCCGCTGCGGGGACCGCGAAGCGACTTGTGGGTCGTGGTGGTGGTGACATGGGCATAAGGGACCGGGCTCGGATGAGCGCCACCAGCCACGAGGCCGGAGAAATGCGACATGTCGGCGAGCAGATAGGCGCCCACTTCATCGGCGATCTCGCGGAAACGCTTGAAATCCCAGATGCGCGAATAGGCGGTGCCGCCGCAGATGATGAGCTTTGGCTTGTTCTCCCGCGCGATGCGGGCGACTTCATCCATATCAATGAGATGGTCGTCCTGCCGCACGCCATAGGGGACCGGCTTGAACCATTTGCCCGACATGTTGACGGGCGATCCGTGGGTCAGGTGTCCGCCCGCCGCAAGATCGAGGCCCATGAAGCTGTCGCCGGGCTGCAGAAGCGCCAGGAACACCGCCTGGTTCATCTGGCTGCCGGAATTGGGTTGAACATTGGCAAAATTGCAACCGAAGAGCTGCTTGGCGCGCTCGATCGCCAGCGTCTCGATTACGTCCACATATTCGCAGCCGCCATAATAGCGCTTGCCGGGATAACCTTCCGCATATTTGTTGGTGAGGATCGAACCCTGCGCCTCAAGTACCGCCTTTGAGGCGATATTCTCCGAAGCGATCAGTTCGATCTTGTCCTGCTGGCGCTTCAGTTCCCCCCGGATCGCCTCGAAGACTTCGGAATCGGAATCCGCCAGGCCGCGGGAAAAGAAACCTTCCGCACGGATGTCATTGGCAGCGTTTGCAACAGGGGCTGAGCTCATGCTTGGGAGGTCCTTTCGGGATCAGAGCGCGGGATTGGAGAGTTTGTCGACGCGGCGCTGGTGCCGTTCGCCGCCGAAACCTGTGTTGAGGAAGGCGCCGATGCAAGCCTTGGCCATTTCAATGCCCACAAGGCGAGCGCCCATGGCGAGCACATTCGCGTCATTATGTTCACGGGCAAGAAGCGCGGAAAGCGGCTCCGACACCAGCGCGCAGCGGCAGGCGGGATTGCGGTTGATGGCAATCGAAATGCCGATGCCCGATCCGCAAAGAGCAATACCGCGATCCGCCGAGCCCGTTGCGATGGCTTTGGCCAGCTTATAGCCGTAATCGGGATAATCGACGCTGTCCGCGCCTTCGGGCCCAAGGTCGTCGACCTCATGCTCCTGGTCGCGAAGCCATTGGATGAGGGTAGACTTCAGCTCAACGGCCGCGTGATCGGAAGCGATGGCGATGCGCATGGTGGCGATCCTGTGTCCAAAAGGAGAGTCGGGTCTCGCGCGGCTCATAGTATCAGTGGCGGCGAAAGGCCACCACCCATTGCGGCGCTGCGTCATATTTGCGCAATATATATTGCTTTGCGGCTACAAGCGGCCCTATCGGCGGCCGCAACGGAGGATTTTCGTGAGCGACCTTGTACTTTCAATCATCATGCTGGCGGGCCTGATGCTGCTGGGCGGCGGCCTTTGGATGATTTTCAAACGGCGGGACCAGAAGCGCGGGCTGCTCATGCTGATCGCGGCGCTTGTCATGTTCGCCAATGTGGCGGTCTGGCTGGTGCCGGTGAAGGGCGGCTAATCCCCGTCATTTTCGCGAAAGCGGGAACCCTTCTGTCCCTCTTGGCGCAAGGCAAGGGATCGTGATGAGTTGGGTTCCCGCTTTTTGCTGGAATGACGAAGATTGGATCAAGCGGCAGCGGTGCTTTATTTGATCGGCGAATCCGGCGCCAGCCGCATGTCGAGATAATTGTCCACCGACTTCATCAACTGTTCGAGTTCATGTTCGAAGAAATGATTGGCGCGCGGGATTTCGTCGTGGTGGATGGTGATGTGCTTTTGGGTGCGCAACTTGTCCACCAGCTTTTGCACGGCGCCGGCCGTCACAACCTCATCCGAGGCGCCCTGGACGATGATCCCGGAAGAAGGGCAGGGGGCGAGAAAGCTGAAGTCATACATGTTCGCGGGCGGAGCGACCGAAATGAAGCCGCGGATTTCCGGCCGCCGCATCAGAAGCTGCATGCCGATCCACGCGCCGAAGCTGAATCCGGCAATCCAGGTGGTCTGCGCTTCAGGATGGAAGCTCTGTACCCAGTCCAGGGCGGCGGCAGCGTCCGAAAGCTCCCCCACGCCATTGTCGAACGTGCCCTGGCTTCTTCCAACGCCGCGGAAATTGAAGCGCAGAGTAGCAAATCCCCGGCGCTGGAATGTCTTGTAGAGCGCCTGGGTAATGCGGTCGTTCATCGTTCCTCCACCCTGCGGATGCGGGTGCAGGATCATCGCCACGGGGGCGCGAGCGCGAGGGGCGGGGCTGAAGCGGCCTTCAAGGCGGCCTTCGGGACCAGGGAAAATGACTGCGGGCATTAGAACCTTACTGGCAAAATGTGTGCGCCGGCACCTCGGCCCAAGCTTTGGGGTGCGCGCGCGAAGTTATGCCCTATATAGAAATTCGGTTTCGTTTCGCAATAAATGAGTTTTGCAGGTGTCAGAACGCCTCTACCTTGATCATGCTGCCACCACGCCCGTCCTGCCGGAGGCGCGGGCGGCGGTGCAGCGCGGGCTGGAAATCTGGGCCAATCCATCCTCTCCGCATGCAAATGGCCGCGCGGCTCGCGCTGCTCTGGAAGAGGCGAGGGAGCGGATCAGGAAGGCGCTTGCCTGGGACGGGCATGTCATCTTCACCAGCGGGGCGACCGAAGCAATCGCCATCGGTCTGGGCAGGACGAAAGCTGACCGCGTCGCAACATCGCCGATCGAACATGACGCGGTGCTCCGAGTGACGAAGAGCGCCGAACGATTGGCCGTGGATGCCGGGGGGGTACTGGGCTTCCTGCCTGACGGTCCCGGCCTCTGGGTGGTCCAGCACGTCAATAATGAGACTGGAGTGATCCAGCCGCTGGCGGAGATCGGCCAAAAGGCACGCATGCAAGGCGCCATTCTCTTTGCCGATTGCGCCCAGTCGGCGGGGAAGCTGCCGCTGCCCGACGCCGATATGATCGCGGTGAGCGCCCATAAATTTGGCGGCCCCCCGGGCGTCGGCGCCCTGATGGTGAAGGATCTGACGCTGCTTCACCCCAGCGGAGGACAGGAGCAGGGCTATCGCGCGGGGACAGAAAACCTGCCGGGCATCCTTGCGATGGCCGCTGCGTTGGAGATGGGACAGGGCTGGATGGAAGAGGCTCGCAGCCTGCGGAAAATGCTCGACGCCGCCATTGAGAATGCGGGGGGAGAGGTGGTTGCCAAGGACAGCCCGCGCTCGCCCGCCATCGCCAGCTATCGCATGCCGGGGGTTGCCTCTTCGGCGCAGCTTATCCAGTTCGACATGGTGGGCATATCCGTATCCGCAGGCAGCGCCTGTTCATCGGGAACCATCAAGGCCAGCCATGTGCTGACCGCCATGGGATGGGACGCAAGGGCGGCGGGAGAGATCATACGGGTAAGCTTTGGCGCTACGACCAGCGCTGCCGATGTCGAGCGGTTCATTGGCGCCTGGACAGATATATTCGGCAGGGCGCGAAGCTGATGGGGCGGCCGATCTATCTCGACTATCAGGCAACGACGCCCCTTGCGCCCGAAGTTTTCGAGGCAATGCTGCCCTGGCTGCGCGACCAGTTCGCCAATCCGCACAGCGCGCACCGGCCTGGCCGTGCGGCTGCGGCTGCGGTGGAGACGGCGCGAGGGCAAGTGCTGCAACTGCTCGGCAATCATGGGAAACTGGTGTTCACGTCGGGCGCTACCGAGGCCATCAATATGGGGCTTTTCGGTGGAGCCAGACTGATGCGGGCGAGGGATGCTGGGCGCACCCGCATTGTCACGATCGACACCGAGCATGCTGCTGTTCGCGATACCGTGCTCGCTTTGGAGGATCAGGGGTTCGAGGCCATATTGCTGCCTGTTGAACCCGACGGACTGGTGAACCTGGAGCGCGCGAGAGCGGCAATTGATGCACGCACTGCTTTAGTGGCGGCTATGCTGGTCAATAATGAGATCGGGGTCATTCATCCGGTGGGCACGCTCTATGATCTTGCGGAAGAGGCGGGGGCGCTCTTCCTGTGCGATGCCGTGCAAGGCTATGGCCGGGTGCCGCTGCCTCCGGTGGCGGACATGATCGCGATCAGCGGGCACAAGATTTACGGACCAAAGGGTATCGGCGCCTTGTGGCTGCGCGACGGACTTGATCTGCCGCCGCTGATGTTCGGAGGCGGACAGGAACAGGGCATGCGGTCGGGAACGCTTTCGCCGGGGCTCTGCGTGGGATTTGGCCAGGCCGCAAAGCTGATGCGGGAAAGGTTCGAGACGGACGCTGTCCATGTCGGCGCGCTTTGGGAACGGGCAGTGGAGTTGTTCGCCGGCTGGAACATCAACGGCTCCACCGCCCGCCGCTACCATGGCAATCTGAATATCCGCCGAGAGGGGCTGGACGCGGGGCGTCTCATGTCGGAATGCCGGGATATCGCATTTTCGCTCGGCAGCGCCTGTGCGAGCGGGTCGGGGCGATCCAGCCATGTGTTGCGTGCGCTGGGGATTGGCGAAAAAGCGGCGCGTTCCTCTATCAGGATCGGCTTTGGCCGCTATACGACATTGGACGAATTGGAAGAGGCCGCAGCGGCGATCAACATGGCGGCGGATCGGCAATAGATATGACCAGAGTGACCTTCATCAGTGCTGACGGGCAGGACCGGACGATCGTGGATGCTCCGGCGGGCGAATGCCTGCTGGACGTGGCGCAAGCACATGGGCAGCCTTTGGAAGGCACCTGCGAAGGACAGATGGCCTGTTCGACCTGCCATGTCATCGTGGACCCTGAGGATTTTGGCAAACTGCCGCAGGCAAGTGAAAGCGAAGAAGACATGCTGGACCTGGCAGCCGGGGCTACCCGGACCAGCCGCTTGTCCTGTCAGATCAGGCTTGAGGATTGGCTGGAAAGCCTGACAGTGCGGATGCCACAGGAGAGCCGCAACATGCAGGGAGTTTAGCCAGCCAAGTTCGGTCGCCCCTCTATTTCCGTTCGTGTCGAGCGAAGTCGAGACACATTTGCGTCCAGCGATGTCCCTGGACTGCGCTCGCGGCGAACCGGGAATGAACGAATGAAGAGGAAACGCTTTGTCTCAGCCTCTTCCGATCAATTTTTTCGCCATGGCATCGGCAACGTCAGAGGCCGGAACGCCGCTGTTTTCGCTTTCCTGCCAGATGCCGGTAAGGCGACCGGGAATCTGTTCGATGCGGCTGTTCACCTCTGCCCGGTCGCCTTGGCCGAGATATTCGAGCGCAACATTGATGATGCCGCCCGCATTGATGACATAGTCGGGGGCATAGAGAATGCCGCGGTCAAGCACCCTTTCCCCGTCTGCGCGAGTCGCGAGCTGATTGTTCGCGCCTCCCGCGATGATGCGGGCCTTGATCTGGTCGATGCTGTCCTTGTTGATGACTGCACCCAGGGCATTGGGACTGAAGACGTCCGCATCGGTCTCCATGATCTGCTCGGGGGCGACAGCGGTTGCTCCGATTTCCTTTGCCATCGCCTTGGCGCGATCAGCATTGACGTCGGTGATGGTCAGCCTGGCGCCCTCCGCCGCAAGATAGCGCGCGAGGCCGCCGCCGACGCTGCCGACGCCCTGAATGGCGATGCGGACATCCTTCGCGCTATCGGTGCCCAGCCGGTATTTGATCGCTGCCTTCACCCCAAGGAAAACGCCATAAGCCGTGGAGGGGCCCGGGTCCCCACCAGCGCCGCCATCCTTCGGCGGCAGGCCAGAGACATAGCTGGTGGATTGCGAGATGGCGATCATGTCCGCTTCGCTGATGCCGACGTCCTGCGCGGTGATGTAGCGTCCGCCAAGCGACTCGACCGCCTCGGCGAAGGCAGCGAGCAGATCCTGCGTTTTCTTCCGGTCCTCGCTCGCCAGTATGACGCCCTTGCCGCCCCCCATCGGAAGCCCGGCCATGGCGTTCTTGTAGCTCATGCCGCGCGACAGGCGGAGAGCGTCGGTGATCGCTGCATTCTTGTCCGAATAATGCCAGAAGCGAACGCCGCCCGCCGCCGGGCCAAGATAGGTGGAGTGAACCGCAATGATCGCGGTGAGACCGGCATTGGGATCTCGAAAGAGGTGGACGCCCTCATGGTCGTCAAAATCGGGCAGGTCCCAGAGAGCAGGCATTACTTCGTTCCTCGCAATAATATTGCGGGGGATAGTAATCTTATTAGCCTGAGAAGGCCAGCCCCATATTGCTCAATGCCGGGAAAATGGGGCGATCGACGGGATCCGAACCCGCGACCTCTGGTACCACAAACCAGCGCTCTAACCAACTGAGCTACGATCGCCACAAAGCGCCAGGCCGAAAGATGACCAGCGCGGAGGAGGCACATAATGGCGGGGGTGCCCCAGCGTCAAGCGCTGTTGTGGAAATGAGGCGAAAAAGCGGGCGGGTCAGGCTGTGCCTTGCGCCGTTTCAAGGATAATGCTCCCGCAAAGTGCAGGCGAAGTGGCGACCGGGTGGGCTTGCACCCGAGGCGGTTTTCAAGTTTGTTGGACGTCCACCGCTTGCGGGTGCGGGGCGCCGCTATGAGCTGAGGTCAAGATTTTTCACGGCAGAGGCAAGCTCAGCCATTTCCATGCCGATCTTTTCAAGTACGCCTGGCGGTGATGTCTGGGTGCGACCGAAGCAAAGGTCGCCGCGTAGTTTCTCGTGGCTTTCAGCCATCCGAAGAACCGCATAGGCGATAGCAAACTGACCGTCTCCCGCACGTGCGCGGTCTTCAAACTCATCTAAGATATGCTTCGTCATGCCTTGCGCCCCATGAGATTGGCGGACAGGGTGGGATTCGAACCCACGGTGGGCTTGCACCCACGGCGGTTTTCAAGACCGCTGCCTTAAACCACTCGGCCACCTGTCCGCGCCTGCCGGCGGGTCAGACCTCTTATCGGCGATGTTGGCAAATCGGAAGGGCAAAATTCCCATAAAGGGGATTCACCTGCCGGGCGGTCTGTGTCACAACCATGAGCAGCATTTTGATTAAACAAGAATATGCAGGTCAGGGATATGCGATTTCTTGCGATAGCCGCCTTGCTGATGGGCACGTCGACCTCCGCCCAGGTGCCGATGAGCGTGCCGGCGCCACAGGTTCAGGTTCAGGAGGTGGCGGGGTTTCAGGCTTATCTTATGTCGCTCCGGCCCAAGGCGCGGGCTATAGGGGTGAGCGACGCGACGCTGGACAATGTGCTGCCGACGCTGACCTTCAATCCGCGCGTCATTCAACTCGATCAAACGCAGCCGGGCGGCTCCTTTGATTCTCCTATCCCGAATTTCGAGCCCTACCGGCTCCAGCATGTCGACGCGGAGCGGATCGGCCGGGGAAGGATCGCCTATCGGGTCAATCGCGACAAGCTGCGGGCGATCGAGCAACAGACCGGCGTCCCTGAATCGATCATGGTCGCCATTTACGGGCATGAGACCAATTATGGCTCCTTCATCGGGGACTTCGATCTCGTCCGGTCGCTGGCGAGTTTGTCGTTCGAAGGACGGCGACGGGCGCTGTTCGAGCCGGAGCTGCTTGCGGCACTGAAGATGCTGGATGAAGGTGTTCCGCGGTCCCGGCTGGTTGGAAGCTGGGCCGGGGCTACAGGCTATCCGCAATTCCTGCCGTCGGTCTATCTGCGCGTAGCCAAGGATGGCGATGGTGATGGCAAGGCGGATATCTGGTCCAGCGAGGCAGACGCGCTCGCCTCCATCGCCAATTATTTTGTCGATGCTGGCTGGCGCAGAAATGTCCCCTGGGGCGTAGCCGTCACGGTGCCGTCGAACCTCAATCGGGAAGCGATCGCAAACCGCACGGCCGCCATGCGCTGCCCGCGCGTTTTCGAGCGGCACAGCATGTGGAAGAGCATGGCGGAATGGCGGCAATTGGGGCTGGTGCCTCTAGCCGCGGCCTGGCCGGGCGACACGGTGATGGCGACGCTGCTGGAGCCGGACGGGCAGGGGAAGACGGCCTATCTGCTGACCAGCAATTATCGTGTGATCCTGGATTATAACTGCTCGAATTTCTATGGCTTGTCAGTGGGGCTTCTGGCTGATGCGGTGGACGATTAGGCAGGCATTGATCCCGGGGGCGGCCATGCTGCTCGCGGGATGCGGCATGGTGGATGGCAGGGGAGACAACCGGCTGCCCGGCCCGCCCCGGCGCAACGCGGCGCGGCCCGTAGCCGATTATCCGGTGAAGATCGGCCAGCCTTATCAGGTGAACGGCATCACCTACACGCCTGCCGACGTGCCCGGTCATGATGAGGTCGGCTATGCAAGCTGGTATGGCGGCGATCATGAGGGAAAGCCGACGGCCAATGGCGAAAATTTTCGCTCCGAGGGCATTTCGGCCGCGCACAAGACCTTGCCCTTGCCCTCTTATGTGGAGGTGACTTCGCTGGAGACTGGGCGGACGATCCTGGTTCGGGTGAATGATCGGGGTCCGTTCGTGAATGGCCGGGTCATCGACCTGTCAAGTGGTGCCGCCCGGCAGCTCGGCATGCGCCGCAATGGCATTGCGCCGGTGCGCGTGCGCCGTGTCAACCCGCACGAGCAGGAACGTGCGGCGTTGCGGGCGGGCAGGCAGGCGGTAGAACGCTTGGCCGCGCCCGAACCGCTGCTGGCGGCGCTTCGTCAGAGGCTCGGTGGGCCGCAACGGCCGGCAGCGCCCGTCCAGTTGGCCTCGGCGGCGCCGGATGCGGGGGTGACCTATGCCGTGCCGCTGTCCTCGGAGCCATCAGCGGCCCGCGGGGCTTATGTCGTGCAGGCGGGGGCCTTTGCCAGCCGCGAGCGGGCCGATGGCCTCGCGGCGCAGATCGGGGGCTGGGTAGCGCATAGCAATGGCCTCTGGCGCGTGCGATACGGCCCCTATTCCAGCGAAGCCGCCGCACGTCATGGCGTTGAGAAAGCGGTAGCGAAAGGCTATTCCAATGCCCGCATTATGACTAATGACGTCAGATAATCCGCCTTGCGAATCCCATAGAGAGACCGAATGAAAACCCTTCTGACATCCGTCCTTGCTCTTGCCCTGGCCGCCACTCCCGTTGCTGCGGCCGCGCCGCCCTATAATACGGAAGCGCCGATCGCCTATATGCAGGACTTGTCGTCGGGTGCGGTGCTCTATTCCAAAAATGCGGACCACCGGATGCCCCCCGCCTCCATGGCGAAGATGATGACCACGCATATCGCCTTTCGCTTGATCCAGAGGGGCGAGTTGAAGCTGGATCAGAAATTCGTGGTACGCCCTGAAACCTGGAAGCAATGGCATGGACCGCAGGCGGGTTCCACCATGTTCCTCTCGCCGGGCGAGGAAGTGAGCGTCGAGAATCTGCTGCATGGCATAGTGACGCTTTCCGGAAATGATGCATGCGTCGTGCTGGCAGAGGGGATTGCCGGAACGGAACAGGCCTTCGTCGCGCTGATGAATGAAGAGGCCAAGCGGCTGGGCATGAGCAACAGCCATTTTGGAAACAGCAATGGCTGGCCGGATGAGGGTATCACCTATACCACCGCGAAGGACCTTACCCGGCTGGCGCGGGCGACCGTTGAGGAAACGCCGGACCTTTACAAGCAATTCTACGGCACGCGCGAATTTACCTGGGGCAAGACCATGGGCGGCGCCGCCATTACACAGGGCAACCGTAACCCCTTGCTCGGCAGGGTGGAGGGCGCGGATGGACTGAAGACGGGCCATACCGAGGAAGCGGGCTATGGCTTTACAGGTTCCGCTGAACAGAATGGCCGCCGCCTGATCATGGTGGTGGCGGGACTCGATAGCTTCAGCGGCCGCATTGCTGAATCGGTCCGCTTCATGGATTGGGGCTTCCGTGCCTGGAAGGCGCAGCCGCTGTTCAAAAAGGGGCAGGAAGTCGAAAAAGCGCCTGTGCAGCTCGGCAGTGAAAGCGAGGTCGGGCTTGTCGCTCCCAAGAATCTGGCGGTGACGCTGCCGCGTGGGGCAAGTGCCAATATGACGGTAAAGCTGGTCTATGACGGACCAATCAAGGCGCCGATCAAGAAAGGCGACAAGATCGCGCAACTTGTTGTGTCGACACCCGACACTGCGCCGCAGGTGATGCCGCTGGTAGCTGCCAATGATGTGGAAGAAGCCGGCATTTTCGGCCGCCTGTGGAACGGCTTCATGTCGCTGTTCGGGTGACCGGCCGGTTCATCACACTGGAGGGTGGAGAGGGCGCGGGGAAGTCGACCCAGCTCAAGGCATTGGCCGCCGCGCTGTCGGCCCACGGCCTTGAGGTGGTCACGACCCGGGAGCCCGGTGGGAGCGCCGGGGCCGAGGTGATCCGCAAGCTGCTGCTCAAGGGCGAAGGCGACCGCTGGAATCCGCGGGCCGAAGCGCTGCTTTTTGCCGCTGCACGGGCCGATCATGTGGAAAAGACGATCCGCCCGGCTCTGGCCGCGGGAAAATGGGTGATCTGCGATCGTTTCCTCGACAGCAGCCGCGCCTATCAGAGCGAGGGCAGCGGCCTCGATGATGCCGACATACTGGCTCTGCATCGCTTTGGAAGCGAAGGGCTCCTGCCGGATCGCACGCTGGTCCTGAAGCTACCGCAAAAGGAAGCCGAAGTTCGGGCGGCCGTGCGCGATGGGGGCGAGACGGACCGTTTCAGCGCGCGGGACAGGGCTTTTCACCGGAAGGTTGCTGAAGCCTTTGAACGCTACGCGGTGTTGGAGCCCCAACGCTTTCGTCTGATCGACGCATCCGGCGGTGCCGAAACGGTGACAGTGCGACTGATGGGCGCGCTTTCGGACCTTCTGACATGAGCAGCCTCGTGGGTCAGGAGGCGCAAGTGCAGGCCTTCCTGGCGGCAAATGCCGGGCGGATGCATCATGGCTGGATATTGGCGGGCCCCAAAGGGCTGGGAAAGGCCAGCTTCGCCCGCGCCGCAGCAACCCGGCTGCTCGCCGAAGCCGCCGGGCCGCCACCTGGCAGTGAAGGGCTGTTCGTCGCTGGAGGGCACCCGATCCGCTCCCTGATCGAGGCGGGAACGCATCCAGATTTCAAATATCTCACTCGTCTCGAACGGGAATCAGGAGACCTCGCCCGCAACATCGGCGTCGATCAGATCCGGTCGCTGCAGCGTCTGTTCAGCAATGCCCCTTCGCTTTCCAGCCGCCGGGTGATCATCATTGACGCGGCCGATGACTTGGAACGCGGGGCGGCCAACGCGCTCCTCAAGAATCTGGAGGAGCCTCCTCCGGGTACGCTGTTCCTCCTCGTCAGTCATGCGCCGGGGCGCCTGTTGCCGACGATCCGTTCCCGCTGCCGGTTGCTGCGCTTTTCTGCTTTGGATGACAAGCAGATGGAAGCGGTTTTGAGGAAGGAACTTCCGCAGGCGGTCGCGCAAGAGATTGCCACACTGATAAAGGTTGGGGAGGGCTCCCCCGGCAAGGCGCTGAGCTTTGCGGGCCTGGATTTGGCGGGAATTGAAAAGAGTTTGGAGGTAATCATCCGGGATGGGGATCCCTCCAACGAGGAACGGCTGGCATTGTCGCGCGCGCTTTCCACCAAGGCGGGGCGCTCGCGTTATGAAGCCTTTCTGGAACGCGCACCTGCTTTTATCGCGGCGCAAGCGAGGGCCGGAAAGGCCGCAACGCTCCCGGCCGCGATCAAGGCCTGGGAAGAGGCGCGACAGCTCTCCGCCAGCGCGATTCCGCTGTCGCTCGATCCAGCAACGGTGGTGTTCGAGATGTGCGGATATGTTGCAGAGGCTGGGCGGCCAGAGGGGTGAAACTGGCTTCTCTTGAAATGTTTAACAAAGAAAATCGTCGTCCCTGGGGAGGCAGGGACCCCGCTTCTATTTCGGAACGACAGCGGAAAAGCTGGGTCCCTGCCTTCGCAGGAACGACTGATTCGGCTTGGTAGAAAAGCCAGACATCCTTTCCCCTTTCCAGAATCGCCTCCCCTCCCTAGGTTCCTTCCATGCCGCACACCTCCTTCGTCCCCCTTCGGATTTTCTCCTCTTACACCATGCTTGAAGGCGCGATTGAGCCGAAGGGCATCGCCAAGCAGGCGAAGAAGCTGGGCTTTCCCGCGGCTGCGCTTACCGACCGGAACGGGCTTTATGCAGCAATGGCCTTTTCCGACGCATGCAAGGGCGACGGCGTGCAGCCCGTCATCGGCACGATGCTGTGCGTCGCCAGGCCTGGCCGGCCTGACAATGCCGTGCCCGTTTACGACTGGCTGGCACTCTATGCCCAGGATGCGGCCGGCTATGACAATCTGTGCGCGCTTGTATCGATGGCGCACCTTGAACGGCCCATCGAGGAACAGGCGCATGTGTCATTCAGCGCGCTTGCGGGACGGACGGATGGTCTCATAGCGCTGACGGCAGCGGGAGAGGGTGGTCTTGCGCGGCTATTTGCCGAGGATCAGCCCGACGCCGCCCGCGCCTATGCCGGGCAACTTGAAGTGCTGTTCCCAGGCAGGCTCTATGTCGAAATCGCCCGGCGCAACGATCCGGTTGAGGAAAAGGCGGAGGCAGCACTGATCGATCTCGCATATGCGCGGGATCTGCCGCTCGTCGCCACCAATCCTTGCTGCTATGCCGAGCCGGATTTCCATTTGGCCCACGACACCATGCTCTGTATCGCGCAATCGTCCTATGTGGACAGCGACGATCGCCTGAAGAGCTCTCCCGATGCCTGGATGAAGCCTGCGGCGGACATGGAGCGGCTGTTCGAGGACTTGCCCGAGGCGCTTGCCAATACACTGGTCGTGGCGCAGCGCTGCGCCGTGATGGCGCCCAAGCGCAAGCCCATTCTGCCGAGCCTTGCCGGTGACCGGGAAGGAGAAGAACGGCAGCTTCGGGCGGACGCAACAGCGGGGCTTGAGATGCGGCTTGAAAAGCTCGGCATTACCGATCCCGACAAGCGCAGGGAATATTTCGACCGCTTGGAATTCGAGCTGGGCATCATCATCCAGATGGGCTTTCCCGGCTATTTCCTGATCGTTGCCGATTTTATCAAATGGGCGAAGGAGCATGACATTCCGGTCGGGCCCGGACGTGGTTCGGGCGCGGGATCGGTGGTCGCCTGGGCGCTTACCATCACTGACCTCGATCCGCTGGCGCTTGGTTTGCTGTTCGAGCGTTTCCTGAACCCTGAACGCGTGTCCATGCCGGATTTCGACATCGACTTCTGCGAAACCCGGCGGGGCGAGGTGATCCGCTACGTCCAGAACAAATATGGCGCCGACCATGTGGCGCAGATCATCACCTTCGGAAAGCTGAAAGCGCGGGCGGTTCTGAAGGACACCGGCCGCGTGCTGCAGATGAGCTACGGCCAGGTGGACCGGCTCGCAAAGCTGGTACCCAATCATCCGACCGATCCCTGGACCCTGGAACGCGCCATGAACGGCGTCATGGAACTGGAGCAGGAGTATCAGCGCGACGCACAGGTCAAGCGCCTCATTGACCTAGCCCGGAAGCTGGAGGGCTTTCCGCGTCATAGTTCCACCCATGCGGCGGGCGTCGTGATTGGCGACCGGCCCTTGTCGAAGCTCGTCCCGCTCTATCGTGATCCGCGGTCCGACATGCCGGTCACGCAATTCGACATGAAATATGTCGAAGGTGCTGGCCTTGTGAAGTTCGACTTCCTGGGCCTCAAGACCTTGTCCGTCCTGCAAAAGGGCGTGCAGCTATTGAAGAAGCGCGGTGTTGAGGTGGATCTCGATCTCCTCAAATGGGATGATCCGGCGGTTTATGAACTGCTCCAGCGTGGTGACACAGTGGGCGTGTTCCAGCTCGAATCAGAGGGCATGCGCAAGACGCTGGCGCAGGTGCGACCGACAAATTTTGGGGACATCATCGCGCTCGTCTCGCTCTACCGGCCGGGGCCGATGGACAATATTCCGATGTTCGGACGCCGCAAGAACGGTCAGGAAGTGATTGAATATCCTCATGAACTCCTGTCCGGCATTCTTTCGGAAACCTATGGAATCTTCGTCTATCAGGAACAGGTAATGCAGGCAGCGCAGATCCTGGCGGGCTATTCGCTGGGCGACGCCGATCTTCTTCGCCGCGCCATGGGCAAGAAGATCAAGGCCGAGATGGACGCACAGCGTGAACGCTTTGTGAAGGGCTGTGCGGAAAACAGCGCTATTCCGGCGGCCAAGGCCAATGAACTGTTCGACTTGATCGACAAGTTCGCTGGCTATGGCTTCAACAAGTCGCATGCTGCGGCCTATGCTCTGCTCGCATATCAAACAGCATGGCTAAAGGCTTATTATCCGGCAGAATTTTACGCTGCATCCATGTGTTTCGACATGCATCAGACCGACAAGCTCTGCATCTTCGTGGACGATATGCGGCGGATGGAACTTGCCTGTCTGGCCCCCTGCATCAATGCCAGCGAGGCGGAGTTCTCCGTCGAGCCGCACGGAGATGGCTTTGCCGTTCGCTATGCCTTGGGCGGCCTGAAGGGCGTGGGTGAAAAGGCGATGGAGACCCTGGTCGCTGAGCGGCATGGGAAGGGGGCGTTCCGCAGCCTCGACGATTTCGCCAACCGCGTAGAGCCGCGCCTCCTTAACCGGCGGCAGTTGGAAAGCCTGGCGGCCGGAGGCGCTTTTGACAGCATCCACCCCGACCGGGCGGGGGTATATGCGGCCGCCGAAACCATTTTGGCGGTTGCCGCAAGCGCCGCTGATGCCCGAACCAGTGGGCAGGGCGGACTTTTTGGCGCTGACGAGGTGAAGCAGCCGGATATCCAGATCCCATCCAATGTGGACTGGTCACTGTCGGAACGGATGGCGCAGGAAAAGGACGCCTTCGGCTTTTATTTCTCTGCGCATCCGGTGGACCGGTTCCGCCCCATTGCCGATGCGAACGGCGCCAAGAGCTTCGGCCTGTTGTGCAGCCAGCCCGCTAGTGCCGACGGAGGCCGCGCCGGAGCGGTTATGGCAGCCCTGGTCGAAGAGGTCCGCTGGCGTGATACCAAGCGCGGCAGGCGTTATGTCTCGGCAACTCTGTCTGACAGCAGCGGGCAGTTTCAGGCGAGCTGTTTCGACGAGGATGTCTGCAAGCAGATCGACGAACTCGGCAAGGAGGGGGATTGCGCGCTGCTGACCGTTGAACTGGAGCGCCAGCCGGGAGAAGAAACACCGCGTGTCACGATAAGAGCAGTTCAGGCTTTTTCCCGACTTTCCAATCAGGCACGCCTTGTGCTTCAGCTTGACATTGAAGATGCAGCGGCGGTCAGCGCAGTCGCGAGGCTGGTCGCGAACAGCAGGGGCGGACGGAGCGAGATCATTCTCAGGGCGCGTCTTGAAGACAGCCGCATCGTGCGCGTGCGCCTTGGCCGTGATTTCATGGTGGAAGCTGAACTTGCCGCCCGTATCGGCAATCTGCCGGGCGTTGTTCATCATGAATTGAAGGCCGCGGAGTCGCCAAGACTTGCCCTGGTGTCCTGATCAGCCAAGTCAGTTCCATTAGAACAATTCCATTTGATCTCCGGGCGGTGGGCGAAAAAGGTCGGTTCGGAGACGCAGCCGCTCGGCCATATTGAGCCCATACCGGATGCAGGCTTTGCGAAACCGGGTTTTCAGCAGTTCCGCCCAGACGCCGTGCCCCCGCATTCGCGATCCGAATTGAGGATCATTGTCACGACCGCCGCGTATATCGTTGATAATAGCCATGACCTTGGCGTTCCGGTCCGGAAAATGCTCCTCCAACCAAGCTCTGAACAGCGGCGCCACTTCGTACGGCAACCGGACAATGATGAAGGACGCGCTACTGGCTCCTGCCAGAGCGGCGGCTTCCAATATATTTTCCATCTCATGATCGGTGATGGCGGGGATCACTGGAGCCACATTGACATGGGCGGGTATGCCGGCAGCCGCGATCTGCCGTATGGCTTCCAGCCTTTTTGCGGGGCGGGGCGCGCGTGGTTCAAGGGTTCGGGCAATGCGCGGGTCGAGAGATGTCACCGAAATACCGATTGCGACCAGGCCGTCCTTCGCCATGTCGCTGAGCAGGTCGAGGTCCCGAAGCACGCGATCCGACTTGGTTGTGATGATCAACGGATGACGGCAATCCCGCAAGATGCTGATGCAATCGCGGGTGATCCGCCAGTCCTTCTCGATTGGCTGATAGGGATCGGTATTGGTGCCCATGGCGATGGGAGCGGGGCGATATCCGCGCTTCGAAAGTTCAGCCCGTAGCAGCTTTGGCGCATCGGGCTTGGCGAACAGCTTGCTTTCAAAATCGATGCCAGGTGAAAGGTCATGAAAGGCATGGGTCGGCCGGGCAAAACAGTAGATGCAGCCATGCTCGCACCCGCGATAGGCGTTGATCGACCGGTCGAAGGCGATGTCGGGGGAGCCGTTGCGGGCAAGGATGGTCTTGGGATGCTCAATCATTACGGTCGTGCGGAGCTTGGGCGGAGAACCATCAACGTCCTCCCGCGCGTCCAGCCAATCACCGTCCTGTTCCCGCTCAGGAAGGCCAAATCTCGTGCTGGTCCCGTTGCGAGTCGCACCGCGTCCGTCAATTCTCGCCATGGGAGCAATAGAACATATAGAGAACATTTTGGCAAGGGATAGGGCTTGGGATAGGGTTGTTGGTCTTTTCTTCCCTTGAAAAATGACGCGTCGTTCCTGCGCGGGCAGGTGGCCCGCTATTTCTCAAAACCCTGTCGAAGAGAAGCGGGTCCCTGCCTGCGCAGGGACGATGGGGATGAGTCGTTGCAGGGTCTTATGGACCCTATTATTTCCAGGAGATGCGCCAGCAGCGTATCGCCATTGGCTTGCCAGGTAAAGCGGAGGGCGCTTGCTCTTGCTGCCGATGGATCGGGAGGATCGCGGAGCAACTCGCCTATGGCGTCGGCGATGGCTTTGGGCTCTCGCGCCACGATGCGGCCCGCCGCCGGACGATCCACGAGCTCTTTCGCGCCGCCCGCGTCGCTGATTACGAGGGGCGTGCCGCAGGCGAGCGCTTCCACCCAGGCGTTCGCGAGCCCTTCGGAGGATGAGGGAAGCGCCATCACGTCTGCGGCTGCCAGAAGCTGCGGCAATTTTTCGTGCGGAACGCTACCAAGAAAGCGGACGCGACCGGCTACGTTCAACTGATGAGCCAGTTGCTCATAGCCCTTCCGCGCAGGGCCTTCGCCCGCCAGCAGCAGCGTTACGCTCGGCAGCAACGGGAGAGCGCGGATCAGCAGGCCCTGCCCCTTTCGCGGGATGAGAGCGCCCACGCTGATGACCACGTCGGCGGAAAGGCCCAGTCCCGCCTTCGCCGCGATCCTGTCCGGCGTGGGAAAGAAGCGGTCAAGATCGACGCCTGTATAGTGCACCTTGATCTTCGCTCCATCCATGCCGATGGCGATCATGTCATTGCGGAGCGCCTGCGACACGGCGAGGAGACCCGACGCGGCATCGGCGGCGGCACGGATCATCGGCGCGGTGGATCGCTTGCGCGCCCAATGATGGATGTCCGCTCCGCGCGCCTTGATGGAAAAGGGAATGGAAAGGGCGCGCGCCAGCATCATGGCTGCGGGGCCATCGGGATAAAAGAAGCTGGCGTCGATCACATCAAAGGGCCGTACCTCATGAAGGCTGCGGACTAATGGCAGGACGGACCGGGCAATGCTGCCTGGATGAAAACGGCCGCCAATGACTGGGATGATCGGGAAGCGAGGGCGATAAAGCTGCAGCCCCCGCCATTCTTCTTGCTGGGGAAGCTTTGCCAATGGAGCGTAGCGGCGGAGGGCCGAAAATGGCGCGGGCGGAAGTCCGAGCGGTGCCACAACTGTCAGCTCGACCTCTGGCCGAATCGCCAGTTCACGGGTCTGACGCTCCACGAAGATACCGAAATTGGGCCGGCTAGTGTCCGGGAACAATGTCGAAAGGGTAAGGACCCGCAGAACTAAAGCCCCCGCACCAATTTCGTAGCGACACCCATCCAAGCGGGGTCCGTGATCACCTGCTGCCGCATGCCGCCACCCAGGGGCACCACGTGCAGCTTGCTGTCCTCGCGGCCGACCAGGCGGCCGAACAGGAAGCGCCCGGCCGGACGGGGAAGCAGGACATCGCGGTTAAGTGCATTTACAAAGGCTTCGGGCTGGATGCGTTCGCACCAGATTTCGTCGCCGCTGCGATAATCGCCAATGCCGCTCGTCACCCGGACGGCGATAAGGCCTGGAGAGGGCAGCGGCGGAATGACCTCTGACGCCTTGGTCGGAGCATGAGCGCCCTTTTGCCCCAGCAAGGCGGCGACCGGTATGGTCTTCTGGTCTGGAAGGCGGACGAGATCGGCCGATTGCACGCCCAAGGCGTCTGCAATGCGATTGAGCCAACCGACGGACACTGTGCGGGTGCCCGTTTCGAGTCGCCCAATGGTCTGGGCGGTCGTGGGCGGATCGCATCGCTGCGCCACATCCTCTAGCGTCAGGCCCTTCGCCTTGCGGATTTCGCGGATGCAAGTGATCATGTCGCGCTCCATGTAACCAAATTGGTTTTAGGCTTTCCTACATATTTGCCGTTGTGGCAAGTGCGTTGTGCGCACCCATTGGAGGAAACGGCATGACGCAATTGATCCAGGCACCTGAACAGACGTCTCAATATGTGGAGCAGATATTGAAAGACGGTGACGGTATCGCCCGCAAGGTGATGGTGCACCTGGGCGAATCCCCGCTGCTCTGGCTGCGTTCGCGCAAGCTCCTGACCGACAGGCAGTTCCTCGCCGGAGAGACGCTGAGGCGGGATTGGGAGATGGCGGGCCTTGGTCCTCGCGTCACCATGCGCTGGGATGCGTCGCCGCCGGCGGGCGGCCGTAGGGGGGCGCACGGCATGCCCGATCCCACCGTGGCGCAGCTATCGGCGCGGGAGAGGTTTCATGGCGCGCTTCGCGATGCAGGGCCAGGGCTTTCCGATATCCTGTGGCGCGTGGTTTGCGCCGGAGAAGGCATTGGCCATGCCGAAAAGGCGCTGCAATGGCCCAGCAGGGCAGGTAAGCTGGTGTTGACGCTGGCATTGGACCGGGTTGCGGGCTTTTACTGGATCAGGTGAGATAGGAGACGTGTAGCGCAGCGTGGCCCTGAACTTGTCGAAGAGCTTACTTCCTCTACAGAAGGAGCTTCGACAGGCTCAGCCCTTAGGGTTTACTGAACCCCCAATGCGCTGCCCGCGATGTAACCGGGCATTTTCGCCTGTCCGCTCGGATTGACGCCCTGGAGGAAAATGCAGAGGATTGCCCCCACCGCAATGGCCACACCATAGGGGATGGGGCCGCGCCGGTCGAAGATCGCCCATTCCAGCCTGTCCCTCATGCCTGCAGGAACGGTCCGCCGCACGAGCGCCAGGATCACCGTCAGCGCGGCGCCCGACATGGTGACGTAAAAAACCAGTGGGACGATGCCGGAAAAGTCGAACCAGAGGGCAATAGCGGCAAACAGTTTCACATCGCCGCCACCCAGCCATTGCATGGCGAAGAGGACAAGGCCGACAATGAGGATTATCAGGAAGTTGACGCCGTTCATCCAAACATCGGCTTCAGGTCCCGCTACCGCCACCCAGGCGGGAAAGAGCAGCACGACCAATATCGGAAAGATGTTGGCTATGGTCAGCTTTGCAATGTCCTGACATGCGGCGACGGCCAGCAGAGCTGAAAGCAGATATAATATGATTTGCGACACCATGCTTATTCTCCGGTAATCGCGGAGAGGTTGGCGCTCGCCCGCTGATTGAAGCTGTCACTCGCATGCAGCGAGCGGCTGAAATAGGCTTTTGCCTCATCGGTCCTGCCGGCCAGGAGTGAGGCATAGCCCGCATTGTTGAGACGCCGCGCCCGTTCTGTCGGCTCTTCGGCATCGCGGCTCGACAATGGCTGACCAGCCATGGTTCGGGCGATGTCGGCATTATTGGCGTAACGTTCGTTCCGGGGATCGGCCTTCCGGGCCGCCTCAAACAGCCGCGTCGCTTCGGTAAAACGGCGCTGAAGCAGGAGAGAAAAGCCGTAATTGTTCATGACCGAAGCGCGATCACCGGTTAGGCGGAAGGCGGTTTCATAGCCTTTCGCGCTGCCCTCCCAATCCCTTGCGAGATCGAGCGCAATGGCGAGCGCGTTCCAGGTGCGCCAATTCTCGGGACATTTCTCCGCGGCCTCGCGAAGGTGTGGCAGGGCGTCGGCGGCATAATGCTGGCGCATCAGTGCGGTGCCAAGACCCGCCTGTGCGCGGCAGTCGGCAATGCCTCGCTTGTCGAGATCGGCAAAGGCGGCGAGGGCCTCTGCATCCCGATGCTCGGCCAGCGCCAATTCGGCGCTCGCAATATCGAATTCAGTGCTGACGGCATTCCCCTCAGCAAGGCGCCTGCTGCCCAGCATGGCGCGCGCCTGGACCAGACGTCCTCCCTCAATCGCCTCGCGAATGAGGACATAGTCGGTGGTGGCGGTCTCATCCTGCGCAATGGCCGGGGAGGCCAGCAGCACCGCGAGCAAAATGCCATATCCTGCACGCATCAGGCGGCACCGTCCTCCCCGGTCCAATCGAACCATAATGCGCTGACGAGCAGTTCATTGCTCACGGGTGCATTGGCCCAATGGAGCGCGCAGGCGCCGCTGTTCTGTTCCTTTTCATCCCCGACAGGCAGGTTCGCCGACGCTGGGTAGAGCAGGGGCAGGTCGATGGCATTTCCACGGGCCCCAAGCCGCCGCGGTGCGAAATCGCCGGTGAACACCTTCATGCTTCCGCCGGTCGAAACAAGATCGAATTCGCTGACCGGGCGAAGGGGAGCCGCACTGGGGCATGGCTGCGGTAAGTCCGTGGGTGGCGTAAATGCCAGTTCCATAAGCTCACCAGAATCCGCAGCCGCGGCCAGCATCAGGCTCGAAATGTCGAGGCGAGGCTCGAGCGGCCGGTTCGTGGCGAGGGTCGCGACGGGGACGTCGGTAGGGCGTTCATCGGACTGAACAGCGTTATTCTGGGCGCCCTTCTGGGCGACTTCGCGAGTGCCCTCCGGAACGGCGGCAGGTATGGCGACCGTGACGGAATGTCCCGGACGGGCAGCGAGCTCAGCTTCCTGCTCCTCCTTATCCGGGGCAGGGATCGGCACGGTGATCGACCGCCCTGGCTTTTGGGGAGCATTGCTGGACGTCGCCAGGAGCACTTCCCCCAGGGACAGCCGTTCCAGCCGGGGACCGACGAACCCTGCAACCGCATCGGCAAAAGCCGACGCTTTTTCGCCGGCGATCTGCGCGAGGGAGCGGAGCCCACTTGCTTGGCGTGCCGCCGCGGGGGCATTGCCTTGGTCAAGCTCAGCCAATATTCTGGCGGCCTCGTTCTTCAGCCCCTGCCGCTCAAGCGAACGGGCGAGGTTCCGGTAATATTTCGTTTCATGAGGCGCATGGGCCAGCGCCATCTCATAATTGCGGCGGCTGAGGTCATGCCGGCCAAGCTGGTCATAAGCAATGGCCAGACCGTTATAGGCGGCAGCACTGGCAGGATCGAGGCGGACAGCCTTGCGATAGGCATCCACCGCCAGAGCATATTCGCCCCGGCTAAGCAGCAATTGGGCCTTTGCGAGGCTGGCGGGCGCCGTCTGCACGGCCTGCTCGCCCACTGCCGTGATGCGCAACTCGCCTTTTTGAGCGCAACCGGCCACCAGCACCGCTAAGGATGCTCCAAGAAGAAAAGCCTTCATTTCTCCCCCCTCATTCCCCCTAATGCGACATATATGGCATGACATCGCGCAGGATGCGGATCACTGCGGGCAGCATCAGCACGCCGATCATCACCGGCAGCATGCAGGTGACGAGCGGAATGGACAGCAGCACGGGCAGCCTGTGCGCCTTCTCTTCAGCGCGGAGCCGCCGCTTCTCCCGCATTTCCGAGGCATAGACGCGCAACGTCTGGCCAATGCTGGACCCCAATTTCTCGGACTGGATCAGCAGCGTCGAAAAGGCCCGGATCTCATCCACCTGAATGCGATCGGCCATGCGCCGCAAGGCTTCTTCCCTTGCCCGGCCCGCGCGCATTTCCAGCACGACCGCGCCCAGCATGTCCGCCACCAGCGGCTGCGGCAGCGACATTTCGCGTCCCACCCGGTCGAATGCTGCTTCCAGCCCCAGGCCCGCCTCGACACAGACCAGCATCAGGTCCAGCGCATCGGGAAAGCCGTTGACGATCGCTTCCCGGCGCCGCGCGATCTTGGCCGAGATGAAGAGGTTGGGGAAATAAAGCCCCATGACCGCTAGGGCCGCCCCAAAGAAATAAAGCTTCATGAGACTGGGCGGTTCACTGCTGAGCAGCGACGAGATCACCAGCACGGCAGGAAAGAGCAGCGTGGTCACCAGGCGGATCAGGGTGAAGATGCGTGGCGCTTCCTTCGACGTATACCCCGCCGCGATCATTTTCGCGCGCAGGCTGTCCTGATTGGTGTCGACGAGCGAAATGCCCTGCTTCTCGATATGGTCGACAAGCTTTGCCCAGGCGCTGTTGCTTTTCTGCGTCCGCAGCGATCCGCCCTGGATCAGGGCCGCAGCCCCGGTTTCGGCGATGCTGTCCAGCCGCCTGCGGACCGCAGCCCGGTTCACGACGATGCTGTTCACCAGCACGACCACCATCATCACCACCAGGAAGATGATGGTAAGGAAGGCCATGCGGGATAGACCGGTCAGTGGGATGTCAAACATGGCCTAAACCTTCAGATCAATCATGCGGCGGATGGCGATGAAGCCGATGGCATAGAGGGCGAGCAGCCCTGCGAACCCCGCCACAAAAGCTGGCTCGCCCGCTACATCGAGATAGAATTTGGGGTTGAGCAGGAACAGGCCCGTAAAGGCCATGACGGGTAGGGCGGTCAGGATGATGGCCGTCATTCGCCCTTCCGAACTCAGCGCCCGGACTTTCATGAACAGGTTCGCCCGCTCGCGAATGACTTGGGACAGATTTTCGAGGATTTCGGCGAGATTGCCGCCGGTTTCGCTCTGTACGGACAGGCAGACCACGAACATATGCATGTCCTCAAGCCCCCAGCGGTCCGCCATCCGCTGCAGCGCGTCGCGGAGGTCCGCGCCATAGGTGACCTCGTCCACGACAATGCCGAACTCGCTGCCGATGGGATCCTGCATCTCGACGGTAAGCAGTTCGAGGGCCGCCGCGATCGGGTGCCCGGCGCGAAGGCCGCGGACGAACACATCAAGGGCGATCGGGAACTGTTCCTGAATCTTCTTGCGCCGGTTCTGCGCCAGCCGCGATAGCACCATCAGGGGCAGGCCCATGCCCAGGCAGAAGGAAAAGGCCAGCACCATGAGGACGACGCCAATGCCCAGCGTGTAGCCGCCAAGGCTCGCCAGCAAGATGGTGACAAGGAAGATAAGGAGCGTAGCGCCGATGATTCCCACCAGCACGGCACGCGCCGGAACGCCAAGGCCGGTCGCGTGCAATATGCGCTCGATCTTCATGCCGAGCTTGCCGATCGGACCCAGTTGCAGGAACAGGTCGTCGCCAAGATCCCGGCGCAGCTTGGACAGTACCACGCCACGGTCAATGCCGCTCGCGATCATTTTCAGGCGCTTGTTGATGGCTTGACCCGTGCCGCGCCGATGGCTGATCCAACTCACCAGCCCCTCGACCGCCAGCATCACGGCGGCAAAGATCAGCACCAGCAGCAGGAAGCGGATGAATATCGGGCTCATCTCTGATCCTCCCCCAATTCCTGGCGGCAGTCCATCGTCCCTGCGAAGGCAGGGACCCAGCTATTCTTCAACGGTGTCCCAAAGGAAGCGGGGTCCCTGCCTTCGCAGGGACGACAAATATATGCTCCCTTTGACCCGCGGATCGTTCTCGATCCGACCGTGCCGGCCAAGACCGCCTTATCCCCCCCGCCCAGCATCATTCGATCCTTGCGTCAGGCCGGAACAGGTCCGCAGGCAGATAAATGCCCCGGTCCGCCAGCTCATTCATGAATTTGGGACGAATGCCCGTGGCTTCGAAGTGGCCCAGAACCGTTCCATCTTCGGAGCGGCCGGTCATGCGGAAGCGGAAGATTTCCTGCATGGTGATGACTTCGCCTTCCATGCCGGTGATTTCCGAGAGGCTCACCAGCTTGCGCCGTCCGTCCGCGATGCGCTGAACCTGGACCACGACATTGAGTGCCGAGGCGATCTGTCCGCGCGAGGATTTGGATGAGATGTCGATGCCGCTCATGCCGATCATCTGTTCGACGCGGGACAGGGCATCACGTGGGGTGTTGGCGTGCACCGTGGTCATGGAGCCGTCATGGCCGGTATTCATCGCCTGAAGCATGTCGAATGCCTCACCAGCGCGAACCTCGCCCACGATGATGCGGTCGGGCCGCATGCGCAGGGCATTCTTGACCAGGTCCCGCTGCGTCACTTCGCCCTTGCCCTCGATATTGGGCGGGCGGGTTTCGAGACGGGCGACGTGCCGCTGCTGAAGCTGCAATTCGGCCGAGTCCTCGATGGTGACGATCCGTTCGGCATCATCGATATAGGCCGACATGGCATTGAGCAGGGTTGTCTTGCCCGAACCTGTGCCGCCGGAAATCAGCACATTGCGCCGCGCCGCGACAACCGCCTTCAGCACTTCCGCCATCGGGGCGGGAACGCTGCCCAATTCCCCGAGGCGCGCCATGCTGATCGGCACCTTCGCGAATTTACGAATGGAGAGCAGCGCCCCGTCAACCGCGAGCGGCGGGATGATGGCATTGACGCGGGATCCGTCGGCAAGCCGGGCGTCCACATAGGGAGAGGATTCATCGATGCGGCGGCCAACCGCACCCACAATCTTCTGAATGATGCGCAGCAGGTGCCTTTCATCCTTGAAGCGGGTGGGGGTTTCCTCCAGCCGGCCGTGGCGTTCGACAAATACCTGGTCGTGCGTGTTGACCAGAATGTCCGTTATGCTGTGGTCCTTCAGCAGCGGTTCGAGCGGCCCCAGGCCCAGCAGTTCGTCCAGGACGTCGGAGACCAGCCGCTTGCGCTCCTCATGATTGAGGGCGTGCTTTTGCAGGGCGAGCTGCTCATGAACGATCTCGCCGACCTCGACCTCGACCTGCTGATGCGACATGCCGTCGAGCGCGGAAAGATTGATGAGGTCCAGCAGGCGCTTGTGCAATTCGACCTTCAGGTCGGTATTGCGGTCGATCATCGTGCCGTCGGCGATGTCCGCACCCTCCAGGCTGGCGCGTTCCGCTCCGGTCGCCAATTTGCGCGCTGACCCGTTTCTGTTGATCTGCCACATGGCCTATTCCCCGCCTTCCAGCAATTGCTTGCAGCCATCGACGATGGTGCGGAAATCCTTGGAAACCTTGCTTTTTGATTTAAGGTCGTCGATCAGCACGCCCTGATCCAGCGCTGCATTCACCAGCGGAAAATCGTTCGCGATCGTGAAGGCGATGGGATGGCCAAGCGCCTCCTGCGCCTCATCAAGGCCGATGGAGCGGAACAGCTTCTTTTCCACACGGTTCGCCACCACCTGTATATGCGTTCCGTCAATGTCCTGGCTGCGCAGCAGCGATAGCTGCCTCCGGGCCTGGCGCAGGCTGGGGATGGTAAGTTCCACCACCAGCAGCACCACCTGCGAGCGTGCCACCAGCGAGAGCGACCAGTTGGTCCAGTTGCCGGGCAGGTCGAGCCACACCGTATCGAACTCCCGCGTGGCAAGATCGATCACCCGGTAGATCTGCTCGGGATTGACCGCCTCTATCGGGAAAATATCCTCCGGCGCCGGCACCAGGTGCAGCCCGCTCGGCGTTTCCAGTGTGACCGAGCGGAGCAGGTCCGCATCCACACGGTTCCCCGCTTCCAGCAGGTCCGTCAGGGTAAGGGGCGACGTCAGGCCAAGGAAGGTTGTCGCGTTGCCGAACTGGAGGTCGAGGTCGAACAGGCAAACCTGCTCCCCCGACTGCTTGCCCTGCCGCGCTTCCAGGCTGGCCGCCTGCGTCGCCAGCGTCGTCGCGCCCACCCCGCCGACGCTTTTTATAACAGAAATCAGCCGCCCCGCCTTTGCTTCATGCGCATGAAGATGGGCGATCCTCTCCCTTGTCTCGGTCAGCGCCGCCGTCAGCTCCCGCGAGGAGAGGGGGAGGGAGATGACGTCCTCGATCCCGGCCTTTAGCAGGGCTCGCACAACCGACAGTTCCGGATCGCGCACGGCGGCGATGATCGGCAGCTTGGGATAGTCCTCCCGAAGCGCGGAGAGCCGCCGCAAGGACGCCTCCATGCCCGGCTGCACCTCCACAACCACGCCCTTCGCCTTGGCGAGCAGGTCTGAAGGCACTGCCGATCCCGCGCCCAGCATGGTAAGCGCCACCGAAAAGCCCGCGACTTCCCCCACGGGCACATCCGCCGCCGCAATCTCCGCCTCGGAAAGGATCAGGTGAACGCAACGCTCACCCACATTAAGGATCCAGTCGCCCGCCGGTTGATCAGCTTTCATGACTACGCCCATGGGGTGTTCCTTTAGTTCGAGACATTGCCTTGCCCGTCTTCCATCGTCAGGGCGGCGCTGAAATCCGGCAGAGTGATGGTTCCGTTGAACAGCATGAATGTAATGGGGTGGAAGGTCATGTTTTGAAGGCTGACCTTGACTAATGGCGACACGTCAGCTCCGTTTGGGTCGCCTGCAAAACCAAGACCGATGTTCTTATATTCGATGACGACATTGTCGGTTTCGATTTCCGGAAACAAAGCCTGCATCCGGGTTACCAAACCATCGAATGCATTAGTATCAAGCACTGCTTCTATCTCTGAACAGGCGCTACCCTCGCAAGCCGGAGTTCCATCAGCTAAGTCGTCCGTGCAGTCGTTTTCTTCAGTACATATCAGGTAGTCAAAAGTAGTACTCGGGACAGCATCTCCTTGCGAAACGCCACCGTCGACAGTAAAGCGATAGTCGAATAATTCTCCTGAAACCATGCTTGTCGCGACGGCATAACGCACGCCTGCTTGAGTTGCCTTTTCTGCCTTGTTCCAGGTCCACATCAATCGGCCAACGTCGAGCATGCCGAGCAAGAATATTAGCAGTAGTGGCAGAACCATTGCGAACTCAGCCGCTGAGGCAGCCTTTTTATCGCGTCCCAGGTGAATGAGAATATTTGTCATATACCCATCACCACTGATTGCGCCTCGGCATTAAGCGACAAAGTACTGCTCTCGAAACCTAGATCGGTAAATAATGAACTATAAGGAACAGAGGCAGCTACAGTAACGACCGGCACATTGTCCAAACCATCATAAATTCCTGAGTAAGCCGGGCTAGCGCTGTCCGAAGCCACGCAGTCATATGTTATCGTGACTGTGGTTATGCCATCGGTCCATCCGGAGAGCCGTGCGGTTCCTCCATCATCAATTTGGCCGGTTCGAACAAGATTCTGTGTGTCTTGTTCTACCGTCCCTCCCGGGATGTTGTCAGGTGAAGCTGCGGTGCAGGGATAGTTTGTAAGATTTAATCGGGCCGCATACCGTGCTCCATCCCGAACGGCTTTCACCACCACATGTTCGCTCAAGAAATAGTTTCCCAATTCAAAGGCGCCGAACATCAACACGATAAGAAACGGCGTCACGAGCGCCATTTCGGCCGCTGCTGTTCCGTTTCGACAAGAAGCGAACCTAAAGAGACTGGCCGGTTTCATGCAATCACCGGATCAGATACGGAACGTCGCGGCGTATCACCTGCGAACCCGTACTTTCGTTGCCAACGACAGTATTGTTGGCTACCACTTCGAAATAGACGTCTGTGCCTGTAGCTCCGTTTCCACGGTTAAATGCTGGCTCTACAAGGAACATGTCCACCCATTTACCTATCTGGGCGGGAACCGATGTTCCACTAAGTTGTGCGCAATTGTCGACAATAGCTACGGTAACCAACCTACGGTCACGGTCGGCGTCCAGTGTTCCGCTAGAACATTGGGGCGCGCCATATTGTCGTAAGGTGCCCCCCGCACTGACATTATTGGGAAGGTTGCTGGGCGTGGCGGACTCCAGTTCCCAAAGATAAGTTTCATAGCGGGTCATGGTCTGCCAACCGCTGGGTTTGGTTGAATTATGGTATTTTGTGAAATAATCCTGACGGGCCCAATTGCCGTCTCCAATACGCTGCTCGTCAGCGTTTGCACCCGGGCAATTTTGACTGTAGCTGGTATAGTGGCAATTGTCTCTCGGCAAACCCATAGCATCGACGCCGTTGGTGTCCATTTGCGTGTTGACAGTTTGACTGGCACTGTAAGCTTGCGGCGAGAACTGGTTTGAAGGCAACTGCCAACCTTGGTTGTGCAGTTTGCAGCCTTGGCCCGTATTATTGGCGTTTTGTGGACGAACAAGATCCTTAACAACGTTTGCGGCTGCTGGGCAAGATCCACTCCAGCAGGCACCCAAGGTTGATCCTTGTCCGGAACCAAAGTTGTAAATATCGAAGCGAGTGTTGATTGCGTCGAAGGCGGGTGCGGTAACGCCTGGATCAACATCATTGCTCTCGACATTCAAGCAATCCAGGGTGGGGTCCTGATAGGCCAGTGCCGAAAGCAAATCCGGCGCGCCAACATCATCCTGACCTACATCAAGGAAGCCGAAGTTCCCGGGTGCCCAGGCATTGCCTGATTGACCGACGACTTGAATGCCGAAGCCACGAAGAGAGTTGTTCGCATTGAATTCCGTGTTTGGCTTCGGATTGCAGATCATCAAAGGAGGAACTTTACAGATTGCTCGACCAAGCCCGGCGGCAGCCGACGCCGTTATTTCGCCAGAACTAATGGCGTCGACCAGCGGCGTCAGTGCGTAGAAGGCTTCTCGTCCCTCTACGGTCACCTGTACGACCCGAGCATCCTCGTCGTCCGTTGTGACGTCACCAAATTCGTCATTTTCCTGATCATAGCTTTCGTAAAACGTCAGTGTTGGCACACCGATGGCAGTGCCATCTTCATGACCATCATTGGCAAAGCGCGTATCGTTGGCGATAAGTTCTTGGGCTGCCGCTGTTGCTCGCGCGATCGCATCGTCTTCGCCGTCCAACTGCGTCACCGCCGCCAGTGCCGCCTGGTCGGCCGCATTCTGCAACTCGCTGTCCATTGCCGCCAGCCGCGCATAGTCGAACGCGATGCCGCCTACGCCGATGAGCGCAAATAACGACAGGCCGATTGTCGGCGCTACTGCGGCGCGTTCGGCCTTCAGTAATCGGCGAAGCAAGCTGCCCGGCATGTCACGCCTCCCTTATCTTGAGCTACCGCCGCTGCCGCCGCTGATCCCGCTGGTGGTGCGGATGGTCTTGACCTTCTTGACCTTGTCGGTGCGGTAGCGTTCCACCGCTCCCTTGGCGAGGTCACCTGAGCCGCCCTCATTGGGCGTGCCTGCATATTGCGGATCGGGGTCGATCACTTGCAGCGCATAATTGTGCCGGATCGAGCCGCCCAGGGTCGGGTCGTTGGGAGTGCAGGCGGTGAGGAGGGTGGCGCCCAACCCTACTGCCGTCATCCCTAGGCCCACTTTCGTCATCCCCGCGAAGGCGGGGATCCATCCCCTGGGCCGTCCGCTTGACGTGATGTTGGGAGATGGGTTCCCGCCTTCGCGGGAATGACGAGTGAATTTGAATGCTTCGGTCATCACCATCTCTCCCTTAAAGCTCATAGCCATTGGGGCCGGAAAAGCCCGTCCCCGGTTCGCCCGCCTTGGGTGCGGGAGCCGCCGGGGCCTTGGGCGCTTCGGGCGGCATTGCGTCGGGGTTCAGCGGATTGATCCCCACCGCCTTGTCCGTCCGGCCCATCAGGAACAGGTCCAGCTCATGCGGCGGCAGCACGCGGTCGGTGGGCAGGCTCACCTGATCCGCCTTCATCGGCTGGACGAGGCGCGGGGTCACGATGATGACCAGCTCGGTCTCAGCCTTTTGAAAGCCGGTGGAGCGGAACAGCGACCCAATGATCGGGATCGAGCCCAGGATCGGGAATTGCCGTACCGTGTCCTGGAAATCCTTTCGCAACAGGCCCGCAATCGCAAAGGACTGCCCATCGCGCAGCTCCAGCGTGGTGCTGGCGCGGCGGGTCTGCAGGCCGGGGATGACCAGGCCGCCCACGGTCACCGAAGCGGACGGATCGATGGAGCTGACCTCCGGTTCGACCACCAGGTTGATGATGCCGTCCTCCAGCACCGTCGGCGTAAACCCTAAGCTGACGCCGAAGGGCTTGAACTCGACGGTGATCGTGCGGCCATTACCACCGCCGCTGCCGGAGCCACCATCCTGCGCTACCGGGATCGGGAACTCGCCGCCCGCCAGGAAGGATGCCGTCTCACCCGAAAGCGCGACCAGCGTCGGTTCGGCAAGGGTCGTTACGACCCCTTTCTTTTCCAGCGCGTCGAGAACGGTGGTGATATTCAGCTTGCCGATGTCAAAGGAGCCTCTGACGATTCCAAAACTATCGAGTATCTCGGCGAAATTGATGACGCCGTTGCCATTCTCGTCGGCGAGGAGCGAGACATTGCCGGTGCCCCCGTCAAATTTCAGGCTGTCGCTGAAGAAGGAATTGTTGATGCCGATCTGCTTGGCGGCGCTTCGCGTGACTTCGGAAAAGCGCACTTCCAGCATCACCTGCTGGGACGCACCGACCGACAGCATGTTGACGATCTTGTCCCCGGCATAGGTATGCGCGATCTGCACCGCCCGGTCGACCGCCGGAGCGCTCGACACGGTGCCGGTCAGCACCACTGCCTCATTGGACATGCGGGCACCGATCTTTTCGCTCGGCATCAGTTCGGAAAGCTGGCGGCGGAGGCCCACCACGTCCGGCCCGACGGCGATATCGACCACCGCGATCAGATTGCCCTTGTTGTCATACAGCGTCAGGCTGGTCGTGCCCATCTTCTTGCCCAGCACATAGAGCGAGCGGTTGCTCATGGGCAGGATGTCGGCAATCTCCTGATTGCCTACCAGCGCCTTGGTGAAGGGGCGGTCAACGGTCAGGATCTGGCTCTTGTTGAGCGGAACGTCGAGTTGCCCGCCATGCATCGCGTTGTTGACCGAAAGCGCGGCGCTTGAAGCATTCTGCGCCAGGGCCGGAGCGGGCAGGGCGGCTGTGGTGCCCGCGAGGAGGAGGGCCAGGGCGGCTGCCTTCAGCTCCTCCCCGGTACGGGGAGGGGGACCGCGACGCGAAGCGGCGTGGTGGAGGGGGGTCCCCTCTTGATGTTGCGTCTGGAGGGAAGCCCCCTCCACCACCCTGC